>JAFGDW010000364.1 GCA_016931935.1 Candidatus Zhuqueibacterota bacterium
AGGATTTAATAATAAGTGGTATACTTTTCAAGTGAAATATGGTCCCTTTTTAATATAATATATACAGATGTTTTTATCGATTTTGCCTAAATTTACAGCTAATGTTGATTCGTTGTACAGTCATGTTTAATCTGTGAGTTGACATACAAATGGGGAATGTACTGGTGCAAGTTGATCAGCACAATATAAGTCGTTAATAAAATTTCTGTTGAGCTGCTGCCGGGGGGAATGTGTGTTACAGTCTGAAAGTTATTGCTGTTGATGGAGAAACTATTCACTGGTGTAACTATTTGAAAGAGTTATGAATGTTCATTATAACGCTTACGAGTCTGAGTTATACAGGATTGAAGTAGGCAATCTGAATATTTTTGCTGTATTAATGGAACTGACAACGGGTTATGACACTTCACATCCTTGTCAATTGACCAAGACAAAAGTTGGATATAATACACGTGGTTATGTATAGTAGGAAAACCCGGGCTGAATTGAAGCAGATTTTAAATTACCCGGGCGTTCTATTCGAATCGAATAATATGAGACTTGTGGCGATAATTATAGCCAGTAAAGAATTCGGCCGCATCCTTCACAATAAATAACTTCGCTATCGGCGCGTCCTTTTGCGGAAATGGACGTTGGCAGCTTTATAAAACAGCCCAGGCAGGTATTGTCTTCTTTTACCGGCACAATCGCCCGTTTATAGTGTTTTTTCAATTTTTCATAGCCATAAAGCAGCGGTTTACTGATACGGGAAACCAGTTCTTCACGAGCTTTTAACAAATTGTCTTCGCCTTCAGCATCAAAACCGAGCCGCTTCACCTCAGAAATCTCATCAATCATCATATCGAGATCCTGAAGCGTAACCAGCAATTCCAATTCTTTTTTAACCAATCGACTACCCCTGTGTTAAATAATCAACAAATTCCTGGAAGGATTCAACTTCCATTAATTTTTTACGGTGTTTTGACTTACTCAACATTTCTACTGTTTTGCCAAGAATTGGCAGATACATATTATTTTCATCCTGTGGTGGCGCAATGATCATGAAAATCAGATTCACCGGCTTGTCATCAATAGCTTCATATTCAATACCATCCGCTGACTTTCCGAACATGATCATAATATCGGAAACGGATGTTGTGCGGCCATGAGGAATTGCCACACCTTTACCAATTCCCGTACTGCCAAGCTGTTCCCGTTGATGCAACAGACCAAGAATAATATCTTTGTTTTTAATGGATTTCGCCTCTGCAAGCCGTTCAACCATCTCCAGTAACGCTTCATCTTTTGTTTTGGCTTTTAAGTCAGGAAGGAACAGTTCCTCATCGAAGTACTTGATTAAATCTTGCTTGTCCATACACCTCAATCCTATTGATATTACCGTTGTATTCTGCCTTCGATCAATTGTCGAAGAACAGGCCGAATATATATTTGATCCAGATTTAGTTGTTTTAATTCTTCTGCAATAAGGTTGATTTTTCTTTCAATCGGAAGTTTGTTGTTAATAATCAGAACATTTTTGCTGTTGATACGGCACAAGCCGCCCGCGAAATCGCACTTTTCATAACGAAGATCAATCGACAGATTTTGAATCAAAGATTCGAATCCCTGAAGTATAAGTTCCTGTTTCATAAGGGCCCTACAGATATTGGTTCTTTTCTTTTTTCTGAAGATGTTCAACGACGTCTTTCACTTCTTGCGCTGCGTTCCGATGACAAACCAGCACTGCGTCATCGGTTTCCACCACAACAACATCGTCTAAACCAACCACAGCAACCATTTTATCCGGTGAATCGATAAGACAGCCACTACCTGATTTAACGATATGATGTTCGCCAATGAGAACATTTCCGTGTTTATCCTTGTCAAGAAGTTTATATACCTCATCCCAAGTGCCCACATCACTCCAGCCGAATTCTCCCTTAATGACCACGACATTTTTCGTATGTTCCATCACGCCGTAGTCAATCGAGATACTTCTGATTTGACAATATATCTTATTTATAACCTCATTCTCTAAATTTGTTCCCAAATACTTTTCAATCTCAACAAGTCCATCATACAATTCCGGTAATGCCAATTCAATTTCCCGAAGAATTGTACTTACTTTCCAGATAAACATGCCACTATTCCACAGAAAATCACCACTCACAAGAAATCGTTCAGCTGTATGCAAGTCGGGTTTTTCGGCAAATGTTTTCACATGAAAGGCCGACATGTGTTTAGCGCCTGCAAGCGGACTATTCATTTGAATATAACCATAGCCTGTGGATGGAAATGTCGGGTGAATACCAATTGTTACTAAACAATCTTGTTCCAGCGCAACTTTATGCGCCACCTGCATCACATCACGAAATTTTTGTTCATTACTGATATGGTGGTCCGCAGGCAGTACTGCCATCAGCGCATCCGGATTTTGTCTGCGAATATGAACGGCAGCGAGTCCGATACAGGGTGCCGTATTTTTTCCACGTGGTTCAATAATTATATTTTGAGATTGAATCTGGGGAAGTTGTTCCTTAATGGCATCGATTTGTGATTCGGTGGAAACGATAAATATCTGATCGGGTTTCGCAAGCGGTTCAATACGACGAATTGTTTCCTGGATTAATGTGTTGTCGCCTAAAATCTGTAATAATTGCTTTGGATTTTTTTGACGACTGCGTGGCCAGAATCGTGTTCCCGATCCTCCTGCCATAATGATGACATGCATGCAGTTCAGAGCCTCCGGTATTCTTACATCGCCCCTGTCAGATATTTAACTATTAACCGATGCGGTTGAAAAATCGATGTTTGATTGGCATTGGCAGGGGAATAGCTTTTTTACATATGTGCGTAGGTTGCATATGGCATTGAAAACGATCCGGGGGAGAATTCTTTAGTACCGTTCCCAATTGTTGATAAATGTATAAAATTTAATGGAAAAAATCAAGCATTTTATTATTAAACGTTTGTAATGTGATCTATTTCAGAATTCTATGTCAAAAATTGTAACCGTTCACAGATGGCTAAATGTGCTACGCACTTTACCCCTAAGCAAATGCATCGGCATCTGAAAAATACGCTGAATTTAATCAAATAAAAGTGTGTAGCACGTTCGCATTCCAAATACCTGTGAAAACATACCAAAAATTGTATTTAAGCTATCGCGATAAAATCAAACGAGAAATGATGCGCAAACGATGAAAAACATCTTGATTTTTAATAATTATTGTATTACTTTTTCTTGTTAAATAAGTCCATTTATACAAAGAGGAGTGATATGGCAGATTTATCGACCGTTTGTTATGAGCAGATCGAGCATACCGGAGATATTGGTATCAAAGTGTATGGCGAGTCACTGCAAGAATTATTCTCGAATGCGGCACTCGGCATGTTCGACCTTATGGTAGACTGTCAGGGAGTTGGCCGAAATGTTGTTGAAGAAGTTGAAGTCGCAGGTGATAACCTTGAAGAATTACTAGTCAATTGGCTGCAAGAATTAAATTACCTGTTTGTAACCGAACAGACAGTCTTTGTCAGGGTTGATATTACACGAATTGATGAAGAAGAACTTACCGCAACAGTATACGGCGATAAAATTAATCCACGGAAAAATGAAATCAAAAAAGAAATAAAAGCTGTCACGTATCATGAAATTGATGTGCGTAAAGTAAACAATAAATGGCGGGCACAAGTTATTTTCGATATTTAGAATGTCAACATTTTCCTTTACTCCATGCTTTTAAATATCCGCAATTTGTGAATAGTTTTTCTTTTTGTTATATGTCCGAAATTAAATTTAAAAAAATTAGTGATTTTGTGTGGGAAATTCCGCGAGCCGGGAATATGAATGTTCCCGGCCGCATTTATGCATCACATAAGATGCTTTCTCACATCCAGGCCGATAAGGCGCCCGAACAAGTGGCGAATGTTGCTACTCTGCCCGGGATTATCGGATTTTCAATGGCCATGCCCGATATGCACTGGGGGTATGGCTTTTCTATTGGTGGCGTCGCTGCTTTCGATACGGACGATGGTGTGATTTCTCCCGGTGGTGTCGGTTATGACATTAATTGCGGTGTTCGTTTGTTGCGGACCGGGTTGGAATATGATCGTATTCGCCATGATATTCAGAAATTGGTAGATGGTTTATTCCGGGCAATCCCGACGGGGGTCGGCTCGAAAGGGCCGTTGCGCGTATCCGAAAAAGATATGGCGCATGTGATGCAACAGGGTGCACGTTGGGCTGTCAATCAGGGCATGGGGGAAGATCGTGACCTGGAATATATTGAAGAACATGGCGAAATGGCTGGTGCTCAACCCGAGCTGGTGAGCGAAAAGGCAATTATCCGTGGCAAGCCGCAATTGGGCACGCTTGGATCGGGTAATCATTTTGTTGAGCTCCAGTTGATTGACGAGATTTTTGATGAACCCGCTGCCCAGCGCTTGGGACTGAAAAAAGGCAATATCGCTGTCACCATTCACACCGGCTCCCGGGGACTGGGCTACCAGGTATGCGACGATTCCATTAAAAAAATGCTACGCGCATCTGAAAAATATGGCATCGACCTGCCCGACAGGCAATTGTGCTGCGCTCCGATACAATCGCCGGAGGGTCAGGAATATTTCGGTGCGATGGTCGCCGCTATCAACTACGCGTTTGCCAACCGTCAGGTCATCACCCACTGGGCGCGTGAATCCATCATGAAAACGTTACGTATTAGTCCACGCGAATTGCATATGGATGTGGTCTACGAAGTCGCTCACAACATCGCCAAGTATGAAACGCACATTGTCGACGGCCAGAAAAAACGTGTATGCGTCCATCGCAAAGGGGCGACCCGGGCATTTGGCCCCGGTCAACCTGAACTGCCTGCTGCCTATCGTGACATCGGTCAGCCGGTGCTTATTCCCGGCGATATGGGGCGTGCATCCTACGTGCTGCTCGGTACCGACGAGGCGATGGAACAGACGTTCGGTTCCACCTGTCACGGCGCCGGGCGATTACTGAGCCGTAATCAGGCGATTAAAAATGCACGCGGCCGGTCGATTCAACATGAGTTGGCGAAGGATGGGATCATCGTACGCGCCACGGGCCGCGGCACGCTGGCCGAAGAAATGCCCGAGGCATACAAGGATGTTGCGGATGTTGTAGATGCCGTTGCCGGTGCAGGAATTTCGCGGAAGGTCGCACGATTGCGGCCGTTAGGGGTGATTAAGGGGTGAAGAATCGTACAATTTCTAAAATAAATTTCTGATGATTGGAAAGTACTACAAACCAGGTATTTTGAAACACCTGGTTTTATTCTAATAATGTATCCTGTTCCAATTCTACATAGCGGAACCGATTTTTGTTCAGGAGAAATATATGTCCATTGAAGATAAAATCCAATCTCTCCGCAACCAGCTTAACTACCATGCCCACCGTTACTATGTTCTTGACGATCCCGAAATTTCCGACGCCGAATACGACCGGCTTTACTACGAATTACTCAGCCTCGAACAGCAGCATCCGCATCTGGTCACTCCGGATTCGCCAACCCAGCGCGTCGGCGGAGCACCACTGGATGTGTTCAATACGATTTCGCACTCCATCCCTATGTTAAGTCTCGACAACGCATTTGAAGACAGCGATATTATTGATTTCGATGCACGCATCAAAAAATTATTGGAAACAGATGCGGACATTGAATATGTAGTCGAGCCAAAGCTCGATGGGCTGGCAGTGGAACTGGTTTACGTGAACGGGGTGTTTACCGTTGGCTCCACGCGCGGCGATGGTGTGACCGGTGAAGTCATTACACAGAATTTACGCACAATTAATTCCATCCCCTTGAGGCTGTTCAATAATGCGCACCCAATTCCGGTGCGACTTGAAGTCCGCGGTGAGGTGATTCTCGATATCCCGTCGTTCGAAAAATTGAACAAGCAACGCGAACAGGATGGCGAGCCGCTATTCGCCAATCCGCGTAATGCAGCCGCGGGTTCATTGCGACAGCTTGATCCACGGATTACTGCCAAACGTCCGCTTGATATGTTTTGTTACGGCGTGGGAATCGCTGACGGATTTACATTCCAAAACCACATCCAGTTTCTGGAAACAATCGCCGGATGGGGTTTAAAAGTCAATCCGTTGCGGAAATTGTGTAAAGGCACGCGAGCGGTGATCGCTTACTATCGTGAACTGGGGGAGATGCGTGAGAATCTTAACTACGAAATTGATGGTACTGTCATTAAAGTCAACGATTTCGCCCTGCAACGGCAGATCGGCATAAAGACCCGAAGTCCACGCTGGGCAATTGCCTATAAATTTCCGGCCCGCCAGGAAGTAACGCAGATTGAAAACATCATCGCCCAGGTTGGCCGCACCGGTACGTTAACGCCGGTGGCGATTATGAAATCAGTGAACATTGGCGGAGTCGAAGTCAGCCGCGCAACGCTGCACAATCAGGATGAAATCGACAAGAAAGATGTGCGCATTGGCGACTGGGTGGTCGTGCAACGTGCCGGCGACGTTATTCCGGAAGTAGTTAAGGTTGTGGAAAGCCGCCGGGATGGCAGCGAGAAGCCGTACAAATTACCTGATAAATGCCCGGTCTGCGGTTCGCATGTCGTGCGAATAGAAGGCGAGGCGGCGCACCGCTGCCAGAACATCTCCTGTCCGGCTCAATTGAAGGAGGGCATCAAACACTTTGCGTCGCGTGGCGCTTTGGATATTGAGGGTCTCGGCTCAAAACTGGTCGAGCAACTGGTGGACAAAGGTTTGGTGAAAGACTACGCTGATCTGTATGATGTTAGCACCGAACAATTGGCCGGGCTGGAACGGATGGCGGAAAAATCCGCACAGAATATCATTGATGCCCTGGAACAGAGTAAGCGAATTCCACTGGACCGGGTGGTGTTTGCGTTGGGTATCCGTTTTGTCGGTGAACATGTCGCGCGCTTGTTGGTCAATCATTTTGGTTCACTGGACGCATTGAAAAAAGCAAGTTATGATGATTTGATTGAAATTCATGAAATCGGTCCGCAGATTGCTGAAAGCGTGGTTGAATTCTTTTCCGAAGAAAAAAATTTGCGGGCGATCCAACGCTTGCAGGCGGCTGGTTTGCAAATGAAAGCGGAATCAGTCGTCAAGGGTGATACTTTTTCAGGCAAGACGTTTGTTTTTACTGGCACCCTTGAAACTATGGGCCGCAGTGACGCGGAAAAGCTGGTGCAATCGCTGGGTGGCCGGGCTTCTGGTTCGGTAAGTAAAAAAACGGATTACGTGGTTGTTGGCCGCGATGCAGGAAGTAAGGCGGATAAGGCGCGGGAATTGGGGGTGACGATTTTGAGTGAGGATGAGTTTAAAACGATGATTGGATGAGATAATGCTTATAATGCCAGAATGATTCATCTTTGCCAGGATGGTCGTATCATGATTGTTAAATTCGAGAAGGTCATATAAATTACACATCTATGCGTATGTTTAGAGTTGAGGCTATTCACGGCTAGATTTTTATAATTGCATTTGATATATTGTGATTACAACATATCGAATAATGAAGACATTTCAATGGTAACACAAATGAGCATCCGCCTGGATTCCAAAACCAAATCGAAGATTACAAAACGGTGGTTAGCGAAGGAAAGACAGCGAGTCAGATTGTCCGGGAATTAACTGAAAATTATGTTCAGGTGCGCGATATCAGTCAATCGGTCGATAGTCTCTGGAATCGAATCGGTGAGGAATTGATTGCGGCAGGAACAACGGTTCAGGATGTTGATGATGCGATACAAGCTGTGCGGAAATCCAAAAAATGAGAGTTGTCATCGACACCGTTCGTGTCGCGAGCAACGGCGACAAGCCGGTGAGAGACGGCAAGCTCAGGCAACGATCTATCTGAAACATCTGCCTAATCAATAAAAATTATACTACTTGTTTTCCCATGAACGCATACCAAAATTATATCGCATAGGAGAAGATTAAATTAGGCAACTTATGCAAAAATCGAAATTAGGCAACACACAGCTAACGCCCACCCGTATCGGCGTTGGGGGGTTCCATTTAATCGAAACACCGCAGCAGCATGTGGATGATATTCTCAATACGTATCTCGACCGCGGTGGCAATTATCTCGAAACGGCGGCGGATTATGGCGATGGACTATCGGAAAAGAAAATCGCCCACGCTGTTTCGCATCGACGGAATGATTATATTTTAGCCAGCAAATGCGGCCGGCGTACAAAAAATGAAGCGGAGGCATCGATTCACCGCAGTTTGAGAAATCTGAACACCGATCGGCTTGATATTCTGTTTATGCACGCGGTCCAGAGCAGGGAGGATGTGGACCAAATTTTGGCGCCGGGTGGCGCTATGGAAGCGGTGCGAGCGGCACAGCAGGCGGGAAAAGTACGCTATGTTGCCATCTCCGGTCATGGGCAGCCAGATGCTTTAATCTATGCGATCGATCAATTTGAGTTTGATATTCTGATGGCCGGTTTCAATTATTTCGATCGCTGCAATTTCCCGGATACCGAAGATGTGTTGCTGAAAAAGTGTCTGGAGAAACAAATTGGCGTAATCGGCATGAAGGCGTTGGCTGACGGCTATTTGTACCGTTCCACCGACCAGGCGATTCGCTATGCGCTGAGTCTGCCGATTACCACGCTGGTGCTGGGAATCAACACGCGCGAATATCTATTGCATGATCTTGAACTGCTCGAGCAATTTCAACCGATGACAGCGGCGGAAAAAGATGCGTTGCTTATGAATGCCATCGAATTGGGACAGTATGTCTGCCGTCAATGCAAGCAATGTGACGTGGCTGGCAATTTCAAACCAACCGACGTGTTTTTGCTTGAAGGCGAATTCGACCGTCAGATGGATAGCGGCAGCATCGCTGATCCGGCGCACTGGGCGCTGGCGGAACGGCTGAAACATTGGTTTGCCCAACGTGAGCAAGCAATCACTAAATACGCAGCGATAAAACATCCCGTGGATGTGAATGCAGACTATAAACGTTTAAATCCATTATGTCCGTACGGCATTGATGTTGATCGGAAACTGAAACTGGCGCACGCAAAGCTTGGAAAAGATGGGTATGTGTTTTGATTTTGTCGACTGAAAACGATGCACTCGTTCAAACACAGCGTTTTATACAATCTGTTCAATGCAGCATTGCGGATGTGGATGAAGGACGTATATATTCTACCCAACAACTAAGGGATTAATTGGACAAACAGCGTGCAAACGGAGATCGCAAATGAAAATCGTTTGGTCTATGAAGCACGAACATAATAACTTCAAATTGAAAATTTTTCTTTTGTCAAACCCACACTAAACAAACGCACCAATAGCCGCACCGAATGAAACTTCCCCGCATCAAATCAGTAAACTTGATTATTAAAATTTCAACACAAACTTAATGAGCATACCATCGAAATTCCCAACATTATTAATTCATTATTTTGTTTATGTACCAATAAGGAGAGGATGTATGAGAGTACATGTTCACATTTTCAAAACCATTTCACTTGCAGGACTCATCACAATTGTTTTAGCCAGCGGTTGTGCGAAACAAGCCGAGAAACCGATTGATCCGAAAAACATGGATATGTCTGTTAAGCCGGGGGATAACTTTTTCCGGTATGTCAACGGCGGTTGGCTGGATCGCACAGAAATTCCGGCGGATAAGGTTAGCTACAATGCGATCGACATCATCCGGGAAAATCGCGACAAACAGGTGTACGACATTCTGGAAGAAGTCGCCAAAATTACCGATGCCGAACAGGGGAGCATCACCCAGAAAATCAGCGATTTTTATTTCACAGGCATGGATACTGCAAAAATTGAAGCCGATGGCATCACGCCGTTGCAACCAGAATTTGACCGGATTGACAAATTATCAACAAAGCAGGAATTTCAGGATCTGGTAGCCCGGTTCCACACATATGGCCTGGACCCATTGTTCGAGGGCGGCATTGAACAGGATTTTATGAACAGTAGTGTCTACAAATTTTATCTGATGCAGGCCGGCATCGGATTGCCCGATCGTGATTATTACACCAAACAGGATGATCGTTCCAAAGAAATCCGCACAGAGTACGTGAAACATGTCGCTAAAATGTTCACCATGATGGGCATTGATTCCGCAACGGCCAACGCCAATGCTGCAACGGTGATGCAAATTGAAACCAAACTGGCGGAGAACTCCAAAACGCAATTGGAGATGCGCGACATCCCTGCGCTTTACAACAAAATGAGTCTGGAGAACCTTAGTAAATTGGCCCCCAATTTCAACTGGCAGCGTTATTTTAGCAATATCAGCGATCAGGATTTTGGCGATGTAATTGTCGGCATGCCCAAATTTTTTAAGGAAGTAAGCGTACTGGTGGATGAAGCGCCGTTGGATGACTGGAAAATATACATGCGCTGGAATTTGCTGAATCGATCGGCGGAATATCTTAGCGACGATTTTGTAAACGAAGATTACAAATTCTATTCCGAATTTCTTTCCGGCAGTAAACAAATTCAGGATCGCTGGAAACGCGTTGTGCAGACGACTAACGGTTCATTGGGCGAACCATTAGGACAGTTGTATGTGGAAAAATACTTTCCGCCGGAATCCAAACAGCGGATGCTGGAGCTGGTAAACAATCTGAAAAAGGCGCTGAAACTACGAATCGAACATCTGGAATGGATGTCCGAGCCTACCAAACAAGCGGCGCTGGCAAAGCTGTCAGCGATGCGAACGAATATTGGCTATCCGGATAAATGGGAAGATTATTCGAAGCTGGAAATCCAACGTGATTCGTATATTTCAAATGTACGCCGCGCCAATTATTTCAACTATTATAAAGATCTGGAACGATTCGGCAAGCCGGTTGATCGCGAGAAATGGATTATGACGCCGCAAACCGTGAACGCTGGCTATCATCCGATCCGCAATGACATTACGTTCCCAGCGGGCATTCTGCAACCGCCATTCTTCAATCCGGCCGCAGATGATCCTGTGAATTATGGTTCAATCGGCGTGGTGATTGGGCATGAAATGACCCATGGTTTCGATGATCAGGGACGTCATTTTGATAAAGATGGCAACATGACCGACTGGTGGACCAAAGCAGATGAAGAAGAATTTAATAAACGAACCCAACTTTTGGTCGATCAGTATAGTGGATTTGTGGCGCTCGATTCCGTTCACATCGACGGGAAGTTGTCACTTGGTGAAAACATTGCTGATTTTGGCGGTCTCACTGTCGCGCTGACAGCTTACAAAATGAGTCTTGAAGGCAAACCCGCTCCGCAGCCGATCGACGGATTTACGGATATGCAGCGTTTCTTTATCGGGCATGCGCAAATCTGGCGCGGAAAAATCCGCGACAAAGCATTGCTGCGGAAAGTGCAGGAGGATGTTCATCCGTGGGGTGAATATCGGATCAACGGTGCGCTGTTCAATATGCCGGAATTTTATGCATCATTTGAAATCAGCCCGAATGATAAATTGTATCGCACTGAGGTTCAGCGGCCAGTGATTTGGTAGCTCTTAATTTTTCGTGAAGCACCGATTCCATCGCTCGGAGCGATGGAATCGGTATCGTATTCATTTCCTTCCTTATAGCAACAATTAATCACACAAAAAATAAAAGTATCCTTTTAATATTGGATGGTAAAGCTATACATGCAAAGTGCATAGAGCATAGCGATAGATTTGTGCTTTTGCTATGCTCTTCGCGCTCTGCACTCTGCAAAATTTTGAGAAGCTATTTGAATTCAATTTTAATTACTACCATCTTTTTTTGAGAGTATACAAATAAAAGACGGACGGGATAAAGCATCATCCGTCCGTCATCAATGGAACATTCAGAAATACTTTTTATTAGTGGTTATGTTCTTTATTTTCCTTTTTCATATGCTCATGATCCATGTGTTCGTGTTGCATTTTATCATTCTGCATGGACATCTCCTGCGTAAATTTTTCAGGATTTTTATCGAACTTTGGTTTACAGCTTTCGCAGCAAAAGTAGTAGCGTTTACTATTCACATCAGAGAATGATGTTTCGGAAGTCACGGTCCCCATTTCTCCAGTCACCGAACATTGAAAATGCTGGCCTTTATCATCAACTTTCACCACATTTGCCGGGATGACAAAATCCTTCAGGTACTTTTCCGGATTGGCAGTTAACTTTTCTGCGCAACCGCCGCAGCAATGGTAGTACTTTTTGCCATCCACAATGGAAAATGGCGTGTCTTTGTCGACGACACCTTCGTCACCCATTACCGGGCAGACAAAATGTTTTGCTCCATCTTTGGTCAACCAGACATTGGCTTCGGTAACCTTGTCGGTTTTCTTGTCATTGGTTTTAGCCGATACATAAATTGCGGATGCCACAAACAGCACCAAGATTAACAGGGCGAATGTTTTAACTTTCATTTTAGAACTCCTTCTTGTAGGTTTATGAATGATACTTTAAATGTTAAAATTTGAGCTTGCTTTGATAATTGCTCATTAAAATGTACACAATTAGTATATAAAATTCTGTAAGCTGAATTACACTTTATCCCGTTAATGTTATTTTTCGGGGCCGAAATCATTAATCGGGTGATTTCATGTGTTACGTTATGCGTTCAATAACAATATTTCAGTATGGTCGGCCACCTATTCACTTCTCAACGTATTGCCTTCCTCAATTAATTGGGCGTCGTCTGGTTGTGCGAACACATGCCGTAATTCATACCGCTTCCACAACGCATAGATCGCCGGGATGATGATGAGTGTCAGGATGATCGAGCTGATCAATCCGCCGACCATAGGGGCAGCGATGCGCTTCATCACCTCTGAACCGGTGGCAGAACCGAACATGACTGGCAATAATCCGATCAGCGTGGTGGATACGGTCATCAGTTTGGGCCGCACACGATCGACCGCGCCTTCGATAATCGATTGCCGTAAATCGGCCCAGTTATTCATGCGTCCTTCCGCTTTGAAACGTGTGAAAGTTTCATCCAGATAAACCAGCATCACCACGCCGGTTTCTGCTGCCAGTCCGGCCAGCGCAATGAATCCGACGGCGACCGCTACACTCAGGTTGTATCCGGCAAAGAACATTAGCCACACGCCACCAACTAACGCGAACGGCAGGGAAAACATCACAATCGTGCTTTCAGTCAGATTTTTGAAATGGAAGTAGAGTAACAGGAAAATCAGCAAAATGGTGATTGGCACGACAAAGCTCAATCGTTTCGCGGCGCGCTGCATGTACTCGTATTGTCCCGACCATACGATGCTGTAACCGGCGGGCAACGTTACCTGATCGTACACAATCTGCCTGGCGTTTTTCACATAGGTGCCGACATCGATATTGCGCAAGTCCACGTAAATCCAGGCGGTTCGCCGGGCGTTCTCACTCTTGATCGCCGCCGGGCCTTTGTGGATGGAAATGTCAGCTAACTGGGCAATCGGAATTTGTGCACCTGCTGGTGTAGGAATTAATACCCGCTTTAATGATGAAATGTTATCACGCAACTCCCGCGGATAACGTACATTCACCGGATACCGCTCCAGGCCTTCCACCGTCGTGGTAACATTCATGCCACCGATCGCCGACATAATTACATCCTGCACATCGCCAATGGTAAGACCATAGCGGGCGGCTTCTTCCCGGTTAATAGTGAAATCAAAATAATTGCCGCCGGTAACTCGCTCGGAATATACCGACAGCGTGCCAGGGATTTTTCGAACCACGGCTTCGATGCGCTGACCGAGTTCACTCAATGTGTCTAAATTTACGCCCATGAGCTTAATGCCGACCGGCGTCTTGATGCCGGTAGATAGCATGTCGATACGTGTTTTGATCGGCATGGTCCAGGCATTGGTCAGGCCCGGGAATTGAATTGCTGCATCCATTTCATCGATCAGCTTATCCATGGTCATGCCGGGACGCCATAGTTTGGGGTCCTTCAACGTAATCGTTGTTTCAATCATCGTCAATGGCGCCGGATCGGTGGCTGTTTCAGCGCGTCCGATTTTTCCGAACACATGCTCCACCTCCGGAAAAGTTTTAATGATTTTGTCTGTCTGTTGAAGCAGTTCCTTCGCTTTTGTGATTGAAATACCGGGATACGTAGTCGGCATGTACAACAGATCGCCTTCGTTCAGCGGCGGCATGAATTCCGAGCCTAAATGGGAGAAGGGAATCAGCGTAATCAACAGAATCACAATCGCCGCCGTGATGGTCAGCCAGCGGAATTTCAGCACAAAGTTAATAACTGGCCGATACAGCGTGATGAAGAATTTACTGAGTGGATTGGTCGATTCACTTCTAATTTTGCCGCGCACGAAGAAAAACATCAGCACCGGGATAATGGTGATCGCCAATACGGATGACGCAGCCATGGCAAACGTCTTCGTGTACGCCAACGGACTAAACAATCGGCCTTCCTGCGCCTGCAAGCTGAATACCGGCAGAAACGAGACGGTGATTATCACCAGCGAATAGAACAACGCCGGCCCAACCTCTTTGGACGCTCGCAAAATTAATTCCTGATGGCTGATGTCGTTACCGTTTTGCCGGTCGCGCTCCATATGTTTGTGGGCGTTCTCCACCATCACCACTGAGGCGTCGACCATTACGCCAATCGCAATCGCAATACCTCCCAGCGACATGATGTTCGCGTTAATCCCCATTAAGTACATAATGATGAATGCAATCAGAATCCCCATCGGCAATGTAAAAATCGCCACCAACGAACTGCGCACATGCAGCAGAAAAATAATGATAATAATTGCCACCACCAGCATTTCTTCGAATAATTTCCCCTTGAGCGTATCAATTGCCCGGTTGATCAACGCTGATCGATCATATGCCGTATGGATGGTCACGCCCTGGGGTAATCCTGTTTTTAAATCTTCCAGTTTCGTTTTCACGCGGTCGATGACTTTAAGTGCGTTTTCCCCATAGCGAATCACAATAATGCCACCAACGGTTTCGCCTTCACCGTTCCATTCGGCGATACCCCGACGCAGCTCGGGACCGATCTGTACATGCGCTACCTGCCGCAGTAAAATTGGCGTTCCGTTCTCATCCACCCCTAATGGCACGTTTTCCAAATCCTGAATGGATTTGATGTACCCCAGTCCGTGTACCATAAATTCGGTTTCGCCCATTTCCAGCAATTTCCCGCCAACATTGTTATTACTGCGCTTGATAGCCATGCGCACTTTTTGGATGGGAATATTGTACGCTGCTAATTTGTTGGGATCTACCTCCACCTGATATTGTTTCACAAATCCGCCAATTGACGCTACTTCCGAGACACCGGGCAACGCCGCCAACTCGTAACGCAGGTACCAATCCTGAATTGAACGCAATTCGGATAAGTCGTATTTATTACCGCCATCGAGCGTGTATTCGTATACCCAGCCGACACCGGTGGCATCCGGGCCCAATTGTGGCGTAACGCCCTGCGGCAAGCGATTGGCGACGTAATTTAAATATTCCAGCACGCGACTACGCGCCCAGTACATATCCGTGCCATCTTCAAAAATAATGTATGCTAACGAAAATCCAAAGAACGAATATCCGCGCACCACTTTTGCATATGGTACAGACAGCATCGAAGTGGTTAACGGGTATGTCACCTGATCTTCAACAACCTGCGGCGCCTGACCAGGAAATTCCGTCAATACAATCACCTGCACGTCCGACAAGTCCGGAATCGCATCCAGCGGGATATTGAGCATTGCGACGACACCGCCGACAATCGCCACTATCGTAAACAGAATGACGATAAATTTATTTTTAACCGACCATTCGATTATTTTTTCTATCATAATTTGAAGCCCCTCATCTTACCAGAATTCAGCAGAACGCTGTCATAATCAGCTTAATTAAATCATTTCATAAAATTTTTTGGACAGGATAACAGGATGAGCCGGATAAAATATGAAAACATTGGAACTGCTCTTCTAATAAAAATCGATTTTACTTGAAGTCGAAGAATTCTTTTTTATTGATGCTTTGTGTATTCACAATGAAATTAACATTGATAAATCATCTAATCCGTGAAAATCCGTTTCATCCGTCTCATCCGTGTTCCATCAAAAATTTCATCAGAACAGCATTAATCCTTCTTCACCAGTTTCATCTCACAAATCGGGCATCTTGCAGTTGGATCATCCGTCACAAAATCAGGATGCATGGAGCATGTGTACAAAGCTGTGCCCGGTGCGATATCTGATTTTTTCTTCAATTTCATCCCGCATTCCGGGCAGCGGACGTTGGGATCGTCACTGGTAAATTCCAGGTGCATGGGACAGGTATAAAGCGCTGTTGAACCGTGATCACGTTCAGTTGCTGAAGCACCCAGCATACTCGCAATGTCATGTTGATGATTATGCGTCGCCGATTGAGGCTGTTTTTTCATGTCTTGATTATCCATCTGCATCAACTGACTTCCTGACATGTCCATTTTATTGTGTTCGGATGAATTCATATCACTCTGATTCGTCATTGTTTCCATATTCCTTTTTTCCCCTTCTCCCTGTCTCCCTTTCTCCATATCTCCATTTCCCATCTGTACCTGTTTTGCCTCCAGCATCTTACGAATTGCCTCCTGCGCATTGCTTTCAGAATCAAGCAGGAATTGTCCCGAAGTCACGATCGGTTCGCCTTCTAACAAACCTGACGTCACGATAACATCGCCGGATTCTCCCTCGGCCCCCAATGATATTTCTCGCGGTTCGAACTTGCCTTCATCTCGTGGCACAAACACTAAATTTCGCTTGCCCGAACGGATAACGGCTTCTCCGGGTATAACCAATGCGTTTTTAGTAACATCAGCATATAACGTGATATTGACGTACATATCAGGCTTCAATTCCAATTGCGGATTGTGTAACTCTACACGGACTTTTATATCGCGTGCTTTTCGATTCAAATAGGGGTAGATGTAGGAAACAGTGCCGTAAAACTTCTTTCCCGGCAGATAGGAAAGCTCCATCTCAGCCTCCTGCCCGACGTTTACCCAGGGCAATTCGTAATCGTAAACGCTGACATCCACCCACACCGTTGATAAATCGCCAATCTGGTACAAATTGGCGCCTTCGTTTACGCGCACACCCTCGACCGCGTTTTTATGAATAACAACACCATTAGCCGGTGCAATCAACGTCATTGTTTTGGTAATTGTGCTACGTTGCTCAAGTTGATCGATTGCGCGAGCGGGAATATCCCAGTTTTCCAGACGTTTGCGGGTGGAAACCAACAACGACTGCGCGCCTGTTTTAATGTCGTCGAATGCGCTTTCATTTAACATGTTCTTATTTTTGATTGCCAACAAATATTCCTCCTGAGCAGACACCAAATCCGGGGAATAAATATCCAGCAATGGCTCTCCCTTTTTAACCGCCTGCCCGGTGAAATTGACGTACAGTTTTTCAATCCAGCCGGAAATTTTGGAATTAACAGTGTATAGTTTCTCTTCATCATATGTAACCGTCCCGACTGCCCGGATGGTTTTTTTCATATCCTTGCGTTGGACGGTTGTCGTTTTAATTCCCATGTTTTGAACCGTGACCGGATCGATTAAAATGCTTCCGGTTCTGCCACCTTCATCGCCCTCGTATACCGGAACCAGATCCATGCCCATCGGCGATTTGCCAGGTTTGTCGGAAATATAGGTCGGGTCCATGGGCGCTCGCCAGTACAAAATTTTCTTTTTGCCGTTTGGTTTGTCGGGTGACGTGCCATCGGACCTTTGCATGCTGGTCGATTTAATCGGTGTGAGTTTCATGCCACAAATCGGGCAATTGCCAGGCTTGTCGGAAATGACA
>JAFGDW010000365.1 GCA_016931935.1 Candidatus Zhuqueibacterota bacterium
GTTCAATAAATTATGGAATTAATGATACAGTATTATCATGCTTCGACTTCGCTCAGCATGAAGTTATGCTACCACTTCACACTGAGCGGAGTCGAAGTGTGAAAGCATACTTACAAATTAAAACTACCCTCTTTTATTGAATGGATACGTTTTCTGCATAATCATTTATATTTTTAATCGGAGTGCAGACTTGAAAGAACAAATTCAGCTTTTCAATAGTGTGGATGCAGCAAAAATATTAGGCGTGAACGTATCCACAATAAAACGCTGGACCGATGAAGGAAAATTACCCTGCATTAAAACCGCTGGCGGCCATCGCAAATTTCAAATGGAACATTTGGCACAGTTTCTTGAACAAAACAAAAAGAAAACTGAACGTGTCAATTTATTTCCGATCGAGAGTGATTCTGATCTGAACATTTCCCAACGAGTCATGAAAGGTGATTTTGAATTTCTGATTGACTATGTTCAGGAGCAGGTACGGTTAGGGTATCGCGATCGCGTCCAGCAAGTAATGAACGGACTTTATTTGGGGCAATATCCGTTGTATGTGATTTACGATAAACTGGTTACCCAGGTATTACACCGGTTTGGTGAGTTATGGGAAAGCAGCAAAATAACTGTTACCGAAGAGCATTTGTATACACAGGTTGTTCGTGACAGTATCATTCGATTACAAGGAATTATAAAAATTCCCACCGAGAAAATTGGGAAGGCGTTTTGTATGATCATGTCCACCGAACTGCACGATATTGCATTGAAGATGGTTGATCATGTGCTGGAATTGCGTGGTTTTCAGGTACTCAATAGTGGGCAAATGACCCCAACATTAAATATCGAGAAAATATTTGAATTGTATCGTCCTGATCGGCTTTACATTTCCAGCACCGTTGTGCTCGATTTGAATAGCGCCCAGGCGGAATTTGATAAGCTGTGCTATATCGCCAAGGATTTTGGTGCACAGGTGTTTGTTGGTGGCCGCGGTTTTGATCAGCTTCACTTAAATACCTGCCCGGTGTTGAAGGCGCGTTTGTTTACGTTTAAGGATGTGTTTGCGAGTTGAGTTTAATTTGAAAAAATACGACTAAGCCTTATAGATACGGGCACAACATCTTGAAAAAAAAGAAAGCACGTAAAGTTAACAGAATTAATCCCCGGGATGATTTACTCAAAAATGTCATCGGTATTGTAATTATGCTTGCAGCTATCACGATTATCGTTTTGGTGCTCTATGTTCAAGCTCTTCAACAACAACCAACCGAAATAGAAGGGGAAAAGGTGGGTGTAATTACAAAAAAAATGCTTCATACACCCGAATCAAAATCACATGCTGCCGTTGAAGCGGCATATGTTAGTTTTTGGGATGGATCATCTGTTTATGCAATATTGCCACAGTTGAACAATATGCAAGTCAATAATGAAGTCATAGTCCGAATCTATAGGCAAAAATATGGTGGATTTCACTATCGAGTATTGAGAGAAGCAGAGTAAAATGAGTAAATCGACCTATTTCATAATGATGTTGATTAATTGCAGATCAATTCGTACAATTATTAACCGATTGACAATCTCAAGTTTCGTAACCAAAAATTGAGGATTAGATGAATAAAAGAGTGTATCTACTGATTACGTTAATCATGTTGAACTTTACCATCCCTTGTCATTCTCAACCGTTTCCGGAAACCTACTTCGAAGCCAGCTACGGCAGATTGGAGTACGGTTTTTACATCCCGGAAAACTATGATAGCGCCAAAACATATCCCTTACTCACTTATTTGCATGGCTGGAGCAACAACTATTCCGTTTATCTCGATTGGTACGATAGTGAATTTCAGGCCCAGCATCCATGTTTTGTTTACACGCCGAAAACGCCAACGACGTGGGCAGACTGGAGCGGCTGGTGGGATCAGCTCACCGAACCTATGATCGCAGCGTTACATGTGATGGATAGTCTGATTTCCGTTTATCCCGTCGATACGAATCGATTGTATGTGTATGGCATTTCCATGGGAGGCGAAGGCACATTCGATCTGCTGCACAAATTCCCTGATAAGTTTGCGGCAGCGATGTCTGTCTGTGGCGGTGGTCAGACATTCTGGGCAGAAAACATCGTGAAAACGCCATTTTGGATGTTCCATGGCAGCGCAGACAATATTAATCCTCCTGAAATAACCGAGCGGGTCTATAATGAAATGGTGAAGCTCGGCGCTAAACGAATGCGTTACAAAAGTTATCCGGGTTACGGGCATGAAATCTGGAACGTTGCTGCAAGTGAGCCCTCCTGGCACGATTGGATGTTTGCCCATTCTCGCAACGATACGGCATGCGGCAAGCCTTCCAATGCGATTGTGCTGAAAGGGGAAATTGTTGCGGCTAACAAAATTAAATTATCCTGGAACGATATCAGAAATCCGGATAAACGGGATGATAAAGTTTGGTACTATAAAATTTACAACACAAGCGGTCTGATCGGAACTACCGAGTTTGATAAAACAACTTTCACCTTTCAAACGACATCTGAAGCCGATACTTTTGCAGTAAGCGCAGTCAATTATCATTTTAAAGAATCTGACTGTTCGAATGGTGTCGCTTATGAAAACGGATCGATTCAGGTTGGCGTAAACGACAACCATCGTAGTCATCCCTGCCGACACCGACTTTATGATAATTATCCGAATCCATTTAATCCGTCAACAACTATACGCTATTCATTAGCGAACGCAGAACACGTATCTCTAAAATTATACGATATCCAGGGACGGGAAGTAAAAACGTTGGTTAATGAATCCAAACCTGCTGGCGACTATGAACTAATGCTTCATGTGGATGATTTATGCAGTAGTGTCTATTTTTATCATCTTGTGGCAGGTGAATATAGCGTGACAAAAAAAATGGTGCTTGTCCATTAATTTAGCATTTACAGAGTGAAGTGGGTTTGACATTTGGTCTATTCATGAAGTATACGTTTAACCACGCGGATCATAACTCAACCCCAGTCAAGCCACATTAATTATCGTTGACTCGGCCTAACAACCTGTTGACTTTAATTTTTACTAATAAATGTAACGCGGGACAAGTATGGCGTACGAATTCGAAAAATTTCTACGTACTAAAGAATTTTTATCACTTTGTGCTGAGTTAACGGAGTAAACATTTATTTGGCTAATGTGGTTTTATATCCCCCTGAATTTATCCTGCGATTAGCAAATGATAACTGAAGAAAATCAGGGGGATAGTTAGATACAAATATATTTGAAATATTAACTTTTATTTCGTTGCAACGCCGCATGAATCATCATAAACTCACCAACGTTTTCCATATTGAGAATGCCTGCCAGGTTACCGCGTGAAATCACCGGCATTATTTGACAATTGCACGATTGCAGTCGTGCCATTGCCGATTGCAGCATATCAGATGCATCTGCCGTTTGGAATTCGGTTTCCATCACTTCCCTGACAGTGGTTTGTTGTCCATGCTGCGCCAGAGCTCTCATCAATTGTTTGCGTTCCAGCACGCCGACAATTTCGCCGTTCACTGTTACCGGAAAATCTTGTTGTGATCCGGCAAGGATAAGCTCAATCGCTCGAGACAATGTATCGTCCGGTGAAAGAGTTTGATAGTCAGTAATCATGGCATTGCGCACAGGAATGCCGTCAAACACGTAACGGACTTTGGCCATCTGCGCTTCCTGGGCTGCGCCAATCCACACAAAAAACGCGATGAATAACAGGAACGGATTTCCAAAAATCCCGAAGAAACCGAATAGCAACGCCATTCCCTGACCGATCGTTGCAGCGATCTGGGTTGCGCGGGAGTATTCGATTTTCATCGCCAGTAAAGCTCGCAATACACGTCCACCGTCCATTGGAAAAGCAGGGAGAAGATTAAATGCGACAAGAAAAATATTAACAATCATCAAGCGTTCCAGCAAATTGCCGCCGGTGACGGTAAGCGTTTGCAATGGTTCAAAACCGGACGTAAATGATAGCACGACGAAGAAAATTCCGGCCAGCGCCACGTTAACCGCTGGTCCTGCCAGGGCAACCAATAATTCCTGCTTTGGTTCATCGGGCATTTTTTCCAGACGGGCTACCCCACCAATCGGCAGTAGGGTGATATCCCGTGTTTTAATACCGTATTTCTGAGCCATTAGCGCATGACCAAATTCATGCATGACAACAAAAGAAAAAATAAGCAGGACAAAAATAATACCGTTCGCCATTGTGGCAAGATCGCGACTTTGAAGCCAATGACTTAGCGCGACCCACAAAATGATCAACACGAAGGTCGCATGTATGTAAACAGGGATGCCCCTGTATGTGCCGAGTTTTAATGACCATTTCATGACAAATCCCTCCTTTAAGGAATTGTAAGTAATTAATCTCAACTTTTTATCGAATGTAACTGCATCAACACTTCACCTAATTGGATGCCGTGACTGAAAAAAAGTTTCTTCCGTGAATTGATATACCTATTTTAATATATTTAGAACCGTCGGCAATATCTGATCCACCCACTCCGCATACATTTTTCCGGACGGGTGCAATTTGTCCGGCGCTAAATAGCTTAAATCCTGTTTGGCTTTGCGCGAAATACTCGTGATATTCACATAATGAACGTTGTTTAGATCAGATAATTCGCGATTCAGATTATTGAATAAATCCAATTCCTGGCGTATTGCGGTTGTATCTTGAAACTGTGCAAACGGTGTGACACTGTAATCGGGAATCGATATCACAATAACTCGTTGCGGATTATTTCCCGCCAATTCAATTGCTTTTGCCAGTAATTTTGAAAATCCATCACGGTAATAATTTATACCAGCGCCCTGATACTGATCATTCACGCCAATCAACAACGTAACCAAATCGTATGGTGGTGAAAGCGCGCTGCTTTGAATTGCAGTCAAAAGCTGCCCTGTTGTCCAGCCTGTGCGAGCGATAATTGTTGGTTGGGCAATGTTCACGCTTTGTTCCGTTAACTGTTCTGCGAGCTGGTTTGGCCATCGCTCATCAACTGCCACCGATTGACCAATGGTGTATGAATCCCCAAGCGCAAGGAATATGGACTCAATTTCGGATATGGGAGGATCGGCAATTTTAGCGTCGTTACAGGACAAAAATAAGGAGAAGGAAACAATAACAGTGCTGAGAATTATCGATATTTTTAGTTTTTTTAGCATGCCTATTTTCCTTTTTTTATGTTTATTTTAAAAAAATATGAAACCAATGAGCGATATGAGCGTCTAATGGACTAAAAATATAACGATGAAATAAGTAAAAAAGTTTCAAATCGCTCAAAATAAAATAAAGGTTCATATATGAAACAACAACCAAAAATATTACTCACAGGAGCCACCGGATATATTGGCGGACGGTTGTTGCGCGTCTTGCAGGAACAGGGATATCCGCTGCGCCTGATGACCCGCCGTCCCGAAGCATTAGTGCATGTGAAAAACGAACAGACCGATGTTGTCTACGGAGATCCACTCAAACGTGAATCGTTGGAAACAGGCGACGTATTTGGCGGCATCGATGTTGCGTTTTATTTTGTACACTCGCTGGGTTCAAAGAAAGGTTTTTTGGAACTCGACCGGGAAGCAGCGCGCAATTTTAGTGAGACGGCTAAAGCGCAGGGAGTTAAACGAATCATTTATCTTGGTGGATTAGCCGATCCCAAAGAACAGTTATCCGACCATTTACGCAGCCGGTTGGAAGTCGGGGATGAGCTTCGAAAATCCGGTATACAAGTGATCGATTTCCGCGCTTCGATTATTCTTGGCTCCGGGAGCCTGTCGTTTGAAATGATCCGCGCATTGGTGGAACGATTGCCGATAATGGTCATTCCGCGCTGGCTGCGCATTGACTCACAGCCAATTGCCATTGAAGATGTGTTGGCGTATCTTGTCGCAGGGATCGAACTGGATTCGAAGCAAAACGAAGTGTTTGAAATAGGCGGAGCGAATCGATCAACTTATGTTGGCATCATGAAAGAATACGCCCGGCAGCGCGGATTGAAACGTTTGATGATTGATGTGCCGGTGTTGTCACCGAAGTTATCCAGTTACTGGATTGGACTGTTCACACCGTTATACGCCCGAGTCGGACGGAAACTTGTGGATAGTATTAAACACCCAACCGTGGTGATGGATAAACGGGCAAGAGACGTCTTTAGCGATATCCAACCAAAAACCGTGAAACACGCTGTATATATTATATTAAAAAGGGACCATATTTCACTTGAAAAGTATACCACTTATTATTAAATCCTGTA
>JAFGDW010000366.1 GCA_016931935.1 Candidatus Zhuqueibacterota bacterium
CCTTACGAAGGGAAGGGGCTGGGGGATGGGTTAATGCGCGTTCATGGTTATGCTATTCTTATTTTTACTGTAGTGTTCATTTAAACATAATCTGGAAATTTACAGTTATAAATCATGAAAATGTGCCTTTTTTAACCCTTCTCCTAACACCTTCCCTTAAAAAGGGAAGGGGAATTTTGAATCATCCCGTGTCCAGTAACATAGATGTGGGTAAGGATCAGTTTATTGAATGGATACAAATTATAATTCGTAAATTCATATTTCACAAGAATATTATGATCCAAAAACATCCCCCTGTTCTCATACTCATTACCGGACTTCCCTGCGCTGGCAAAACTCGTATTGCCGGTGCTCTCTCCGATGCATTCAATCTGCCGTTGATTGCCAAAGATATTATCAAAGAACGTTTGTTCGATAGTATTGGCTGGCATGACCGCGCATGGTCGCGTAAATTATCACACGCTAGTTTCGATATTCTCAAGGATATGACCTCAGCCTTGTTGAAAACAAATATTTCATGCCTTATCGAAGGAAATTTTTCACCAAAAAATCATTCCCCGGGATTTCAAAATTTGCACCGATTATACCCACATTCGTTGATTCAAATTTTATGCTACGCCAAAGCCGATGTATTGATTGCCCGGTTCGAAGCTCGAATCGCCCAGAAGACTCGCCATCCCGGACATCTCGATGAACTACTACTGGATGAATTGCGGCCCGAATTACGACAGGGAAAAAGCGGCTTTTTGAAGTTGGATGGCCCAAAACTGGAAGTCGATACTTCTGATGAAAAGAATATAAATCTCACTCAGGTCCGCGACACTATCCGGCAATACTTAATAATGGAAACAAAATGAAACCCGTCTTAAATCGCCCCACTGATCCGGTTGCTACTGTTGGTGCTATTGTTATCCGTCCAACATGTGATAGTTTTGAAATTGTGCTTATCAAACGGAATACCAAACCATACAAAGGTTTTTGGGCGCTTCCTGGAGGGCACATTGAACGTAACGAAACTGCTGAAGCGGCTATTTATCGTGAAGTTAAAGAAGAATCCGGATTGACTTTCACAGGCTCTTTTTATCGATACGTTGATGAAATTATTCCAGAAGAAGGTATTCATGCAGTCGTCATACTATTTGCCGGATCAGCAACCGGTAGCTTTAAACTTCAGGAACTTGAAGTAACTGACGTCAACTGGTTCCCCGCACAGGATGTAATGCAAATGCCATTGGCGTTTCAGCACAAGGAAATGATCACTCAATTTATTTCCGACTACCCTAACATCCGCCATCGCTTCCAATAATCATGCTTAAAACAGTCCTATTCGAAACATTTATTTGAAGTCTTACAGTTCCCAATACGCTATTGGCGATTTGCTGTTTGTAAAAATGCAAAAGTTAGTGTTATGACAAGTTAAAAGTGTACGCTTCGACAAGCTCAGCCTACGTTCCCTGAGGTTGTTAAAGGGAACATTAAAGTACCAAAATAAAAATGAAAGCACATTAGTAACAAATTGAAAACTACGAAGTGTGAATATTATACAGCTTTTAGTTAAAATTGCCCTTGATTAAATATTTCGCTTTCCTCTGCCGATGCTCATAATGGACTGGTAAATTCATTGGAGCCACTCAATGGAACGTATACTCAAACTGGATCGATCAAAAATTATTTCGATTATTAATCGACTGGATTTTTTTGATAAATTTTCTATCATTGAAAAACATAAAATTCTTGCATTTCACACCCAGTTTTTTCTTTATCACCCGGGAGAAATTATTATTACCGAAGGAAGTTACGATTCATCGTTTTATATTTTGCTTGACGGAAGCGCCGAAGTCCTCAAAACGGCAAATCCCATTCCGCTTGATGAAATTCAACCCGGCGATTTTTTTGGTGAAATTTCGTTTCTCACAAACGCGCCCCGCACTGCGAACGTGATTGCCAGCTCCCAATCAATTATAATCCGCATTGATAATCGCATGTTGAACCGTTTGGATGCCCAAATTCGTGAAAAAATAAAAGATAATATTATCAACAAACTTGTCAGATGCCTGATTCACATGAATGAGGAATACGCCGCATAATCCAGATACATTTAATAGCTGGATAGATTTGGATGCATGTTTTGCTCCCAGGATTTTGATTAGTTCTGCCACACATATTTTTTCCCGATTTTTCAGTTAGTAAACTATCATCTCTTATCTTGTCCAATCTTTGCATCAATCATAACTGTTAATCAACTTCGATATTCGCATAGTATAATTTAGCGTAGTATTATAGAAGTGGCAGATATTTTATGCAAAAGGCCATCACCGATTAATCGGCAATGGCCTAATGCGTCTTGCACCGAACGATTTTTTATTAGAACGTAAAATTCAACAAACTCATCACTGTTTCGATCGGACAGTGAATCGTTACTGTATCGGAACCGGCGAACAGCAGGCCAACTGCTTTGTTTTCACTACCATGAACCAACAACGATCCGGAATCCCCCGGCTGTGACATTGCAGAGGTAATGATTTGTTCCTCGAAATGAGCAACTTTGCTGGCTCCATAGCTAACATCAATAGCTGCGCCAAGCACATCGATCGTTCCTGTGGTAAATGCAGTTGTCCGGCCACTTTTGCGTACACTCATTCCAAGTTCAGCTTGAACAACCCCGGTTATTTTGCCGATATCCACAATCTCATCACTGATGATACTGGTATTCACAGGTTTTGCCAGTGCAGCATCCACCAAATTTGCAGTGGCCGCCAATTTCTTTGCAACAAGCCGATGTTGAGAACCAACTCCCTTTGCAAACAAATTCATAAATCCGGCAGCCAAATTTGCGAACGGACAAGTCCCGTCATCGCCACCGCCACCATCATCATCGCCTGATCCCATATCTATTCGGATGAACCGCTCCAATTTGGCAATAACATCATCCGGTCGACGACCACCATCAACAGCACCCGGCTGAAGGATATCATCACCTTTAAAAGCATCATTACTGTTTGCCATTACATGATTGTTGGACAAAATTAGCTGCTCACCTGTGGAGGCATCTTTTACAATTGCACCCAACGTACCTGCGGTAATAAGATAATGACCGACACTTACTCCCGGAGGAGCTGGTCGCCATCGGTCTGTGCGCGACTGGTGAGCGATCACTCTGCCTATAGAACGCACATCGATTTCAACGCCATCCAATTTGGCGGGAACCAGCTCTTTCGTCGACAATGATGCTTTTGGTTCTTTTTGCGAAACAAGGACGATTAACGTATCATTATCTGTTCGTTTTCCCGCAGTGAAGCGATAACCATATCCCAGTCCGATCACATTTTTCTTTTTCAACAGTGATTTTTTTTGACTGAGCTTAAGTGTATGAATATGTTCGGGTATTGCCATGGTAACCTCCATTAATATAATTGATTTGTCCCCCGATTTTTAATTTTGAAATCGGTCGTATATCAAACTCAATGGAATTGGTCCCTTACTCGTTAATTGATCAATGAATTTTATCCGATTAAATAAATTTCCCTCGCGCACTCGCGCTTGCTGATAAAGTTTTTGTATTGTCAGATATCCCCAGGCAGGAACAACATACTTGCCGGGATTCAGCAAAATATCATTCATATATTCCGCTGCCTGGTTTTCTTTTAGGTATGCCTGGTCCATCAGCCACTGTTGTACAACGTTCCGTTCCATTCCATCGGAATGATATTTAATATCTGCCAACGCACACGATATTGTTCGAAGCTTCAACAACAGTACACCAAAGCGGAATTGGCTACTATAGCCATCATATCCGGTATTACATAATATATCGAGTGCCATGAGCGGCCATCCGGATAACAACGATTGATCAGGAAACGTTTGGCGAACACCGGACGGGTATGACTGTAATTGTTTTTCAATCAGCAATTTTCCGGGCAGAAGCTGACTTGCTACAATCACATGAAGTGCTGTACGATTCAATTGGCGCAGAAACGCAAGTTGGCCATACCAGTTTTGCCCTGCTGGCATGGATTTTATTAATAATTTGTTTTGCGATAAATGACTCAATGCACCAGATGATACCAGCCAAACTAACTCACTATTTCGCTCCCAGGGATTGGCCCGCTGTATTAAAATATCATCAACATTGTATGATGGAAAAATCATCTTGACATCAAGAAATTGCTGGATATTCAACCAATAATCCTGAGCAGTTACCAATAATAGATCATCTTGTACATATTGATTTTCAATCCGTTCCAACACTTTTTTTAACAATTCGTCAGGATCCGGTAAATCACGACGGCGTCGATAAAATGTGTGATAAACATTATCGAGTGCATCATCGATCTGCAGGTGTATGCTGGAATCTTTGCTGACAAACTGCTTCTGTAACGTAAATATATCTTCTGAAAGCGAATAACGATGTTCCAGGATTGCTCGATACTGCTCTATATTTAATCGCTCTGGCCGGGAGAGACTATCGGCATATTGTCGAAGCCAGGTTCGGAAGAAAGTGATTTCATTCAATGATTCGCGTGTTACCGCGACCAGACTATCATGCAATCCTGTCGATTTAATTGCAATTTGTGGAATTGCATCGGACATCATAAGCTGCAAGGCAGCCAACTCATCATCTGCTTCTTTAAGTTGAATGTCGCGCGCTGCGGATAATTGAGACTGTGCGGTTTGGAGAAATCGCGGTATTTGTCTAAGACGGCTAAACAAATACTCGCAACGCACGTCCACCGGGAGTCCGTCATTATTAATTATTCCATAGATGGCATCATAAAGCGTGTGAGAATATAAGCATGGATTATTTTTCCTATCGACGACTGTTTCAAGCTCCCATAATTCATTACGCACTGCCCTGTCTACAATCGTAAAATCAATACGTAGTGTACTATCTAACTCCGTATAATCCAGTGACTTCAATTTTAATTGAAATGTTTTTAGTTGATGGATTCGTGATTGAACCGCTTTAGTATTACAATCATCGAGTTGATTATTATAAGAATAATCTCCGAGCATTGTAGCATTAACAGGATGAAACGAGAGGTAGGAAGCGCAGATCGATTCTGCAACAGACTCAAATTGATGTTGAGTATGAAGTTTGCCGCATGAGTACACCGACACAATTAGTCCGGCGATTAAAACGATGAGTCGTATTCGTCGTATCATAATTATACCAAAAGGGATTATCAGTTCAGGAATTTAAACAAACATGCTCACATCCCCTTTCCCAACCCGTAGCACACGAAATTCATCATCACTTAGATCAATAACACTGGAGGCTGATGTGCCTAAAATACCTCCGTCAATAATTAAATCCAGTGCGTGGCCCATAAGAATGTCAATTTCTTCCGGATCAATAATGACCTGATCACCGCCGACACTGGCGCTTGTACTTACAATTGGATGTCCCAACCGATGTAATAATTCCAGACAGATTTTATTATCGGGAACGCGTATGCCGACAGTTTTTCGTTTCGTTACCATCAGTTTCGGCACAAGTGATGTTCCTTTAAGAATAAAAGTATATGGTCCTGGCAATAAATGTCGCATGATGCGATACGCTTGATTGGAAACATATGCATATTTGCTAATATCTTTCAAATCCGGGCAAATAAAACTTAATGGCGACTGATGTGATTTACCTTTGATCATAAAAATCCGTTCGATTGAATTCTTTTGAAATATATCACATCCAATGCCATAGACCGTATCGGTGGGATATGCAATCACGCCACCTCTGGCTAAAATATCAACAGCACGATTTAATAACCGATCCTGTGGATTATCCGGATGAATTGCGATCATCGTAGCCATAACAAACCTTTGCCCAGACCTGCCTAATCAGAGTAGAAATTTTTTCGGTTCTAGCGATTAATATAATTCCAACGCTATGAAGCCAACTAAAATGTTTAAGTTTTTTAAAATACACAAATTCGGTTAAAAAGTCAAGTTTAATTGTGGGTAGCAGAATTCTTATTTAATGCTTAATAATTCAGTTTATCTACTAAACCATGGCTGACCAAAGTAATGAATACCAATAGTATCTGTCATGAGCAAGATTGAAATTTCATGCAAAAATCATTGCATTGTGTATTGATATTTATTATCTTGTATAGACAGCGTTAGCAACAAAAAGATTAATAATACAAGAGGAAAAGAACCATGACAAAACAACCTTCGTCACGGACATGCTTCCTTTGTGGGCGCGATAATGAAGTCGGTTTAAAAATGGTATGGTACAATAATCCCAAGAAAAAACAAGTTGAGGGTACTGTTACTATTCCCGAGCATTTTAATGGTTATCCCGGTTTCGTTCACGGTGGAATTATTTCAGCAATCCTGGATGAGACGGCAGGACGTACCGTTATGTTGGATGGTGATTGGCAAAAATTATTTGTCACACTGAAATTGAATGTTACCTTTCGACAACCCACACCGACCAATACACCACTAACTGCTGTGGGTTGGTTGGCAAAAGAGGGAAAGCGTAGTCGTGAAGTGGCTGCCGAATTGCGTCTAACTGACGGCACTGTTTGCGCTGAGTGTGAGGCTGTAATAGTTCAACCTCCAAAAGAATTCGAACGACTGTGGGAGCCCGAGCGGCCATATTGGAAAGTAGATCCTGAATAAGTACAGTGAATCTGAAACAAATTAATTCAGGATAGAATATTAATTATTCGCACATTTATACAGCAGCTTAATTGCATATCAATTAAGCCCCGTCTTGCTTTTGTCTGAGTTTTTCAACCCAAAGTTGTGCATTAATCGATTTCAGCACTGTTCGTATCTTGATAATTCGGAAAGCGAGACGGCAGGCTATGTCAGACATAATTCGTGCCTATTCAACACGCTCTGTGTTCAGCGTTTCATAATATTGTGCCTGAAAGACGAATTTCAATCATGGTCGAATCTCGTTTTCACTATATGTATAAGTACGGTTTGGATCATGGGGCTCTACAATGATTAATCATCAATGCAGACTATTGCCCTCATCACGAAGCCCAAAAAAGGCATTTACTCACAAATTCTGTACCTGCCAGTTTAAATAAAGACTCAATCGAACCAAAATTTTGCATCACTATTTCCTCATAAAAACCTGCCTTGCAATTCCATATCATCAATTTAATAAATTGTTTAATTTTTATTATTTTCATCATTACTCATTTTTATGAATATCAAACCATTGCCAAATACAAACTATTCATTAATTCAAACAGAATATCGAATAATTCCGCACATTTGCTTCAAATTATTTTTAACACACACCAAAATAAATAATATAAACATCAAATTCATCATTAATCCCGATTATATCAGTTATCCATAAGTTTAGTATTGCACCATATAGTTTGAATATGCTCTATTGCATTCCTGTATTTGCGATTTTATTGATTTAATGTAAAATTCCATATATCCCCTGTCTACGTTAATATATTAAGTATATCGAACATTCAAACGGACATAATTTTATAAAGATGATAACTATTAATCGGAATGGTAGTAAATTATATCATTTTTTTCGTTATTTTATTATATATTTTACTTGATTTTTAAATTACAAAATATTATCTTTTTTCTGTAATTCATTGCGCATCGATTCTTTGTCATCTGATCAATATTGAACCTGAATTGCCGAATAATAACAATCATTCTTGATTTTTAGATTTCAGGTAAAATAATAGATTCATAGAATTGATGCCAAAGATTCCAAGCATTAAATCGAGGTACGCTTTAATGGAACAAGGAACAGTGAAGTGGTTTAACGCTTCCAAAGGTTATGGCTTTATCCAGCGAGGTACGAATGGGGATGATGTATTTGTGCATTACAAATCCATCAATTCCGAAGGCTTCCGGACACTAAAACAGGGAGCTCCAGTTGAATTTGATATTACGGAGACAGAAAAAGGATTGCAAGCCACAAATGTATCGACTCTCGGATAGAGAGAAAAAAGCCTCAACAAATGTTGAGGCTTTTTTAATATAATGTGTTATGTTCTGCTCTTTCAACCATGTTAATTTGGGAAAACCATATACTTCATTTCAATTTGCATCAACGCCTGCTCAATTAATTCTTGCCAATTTGAAATACTTTCTTCAGCCGCTAGCACCTCATGCATTTTTGCATGTGTTTCGGGATTTCGTGGGACGAGAAAACTGCAGCAATCATCATAGGGTTCAATGGATGTACTGAATGTACCGATTGATTTTGCTTCCAAAACAATACTCTCTTTATCCATTCCGATTAATGGTCGCAAAACCGGCATCGTGACAGCCTGTGATATTGCGGCAATATTATCCAATGTTTGCGAAGCAACTTGTCCGACGCTTTCGCCGGTGATTAATGCTTTTGCACGTTCCTTCGCAGCGATACGCTCTGCCAGCCGATACATCATGCGACGGTAAAGAATCAAGCGAAGCTTGGTGGGAGCTCGCTCGATGATTGCCTGTTGAATATCTGCCAGCGAAATAAAATAGATTTTTGTACGAAGCTGATATTGTGTCAACTGCTCCGCCAGTTTTAATGCGTTATAATACGAGGTTTTATCGGTAAACGGAAAACTGTGATAATGTACAAAAATAACTCGACAGCCGCGGCACATCATTTTGTATGAAGCAACCGGGGAATCGATTCCGGATGAAAGCATACTGACGACGTTACCACTGCTTCCCACCGGAAGACCGCGTGTACCTTCAGTACGGTCAAAATAATAGAATACTTTCTGATTATAAATTTCGATATGAACGACAAACTCAGCGTTTTTGAGATCCACCGGTTTGTTTAGCTCCATATGAATGACAGCCCCAACTTCCTTATTAATATCCATGGAACGCATCGGAAATTGTTTGTCAGTTCGTTTTGTTTCAACGCGAAACGTGGTAAATTGCCGGTCTTTCACATCATCAAATATTTGTTGCTTCAATATGCCTATATCGGTGCTTCCTTGCTTAGCCACGCTAAAGTGTGCGATGCCTGGTATTTTCCGGATGCGTTCAACGATTTCATCCATGAGTGTTTCATATGGCATTAATAACAGCACTCTGCCAAAATCCAGAATGACCTGTTTTTCTTCGAAATCAGACAGCGCAAACAGAATATTATCTTTTAGTTTTTGTTCAAAAAATTTACGGTTGCCTTTTTTCAGGCCAATTTCACTGTAATGAATAATGATTATTTTATTTTTCATATTTACTTTTCATTTCGTTGCTGAATATGACTTAATTAATTCAATTTGCTACTGCAATTAATTTAGATTTTAACTTTATAATGGATCGAACATATCCTTACCAACGTAACAGACCGGGCACACCCAATCTTCCGGTAAATCTTCGAATGCTGTACCAGCGGGGACATCATTTTCAGGATCGCCGGCTTCAGGATCATAAATATACCCGCAGTTTGTACAAATATATTTTTCCATATAACGTTCCCTTATTAATTGTTTAAAAATAAATTACCATTTTGTGTTCGTAATGATAACATTAATAGTCGCACGCAGACTGAAGGTAATCAGTGAACGGTTATCGGTGACAACAGATTACAGATTACCGATAACCGATTGCTCATTATATTGAAATAGTGACAAATGCGTATGATTTAAATAGTTTCGCATTTTATTTTTGAACGGGCCGCTTATACGGTAAAGTATTTTGCCTGAGGATGATGTACCACGAACGCCGATGTCGTCTGTTCAGGTACCATTTGATCACCATCGGTAATTGTGACATTTATTCGTTCCGGCTGCAGAATATCAAATATCTTTCGGTTCTCCGCAAGATCAGGACATGCGGGGTAACCAAACGAATATCGAGCGCCACGATATTTTTGTACGACAAAATCTTCCATGCCCTGGCCGTCTTCTTCAAGGATATGTAACTCTTCACGAATTTTCAAGTGCCAGTACTCCGCCAGCGCCTCGGCCACTTCCACACTCAGACCGTGAAACAATAGATAGTCTTTATACTTATCAGATTTAAACAAGCGCTGCGCCTCGTCAGATGCCTGTTGTCCAACGGTCACAACTTGTAAAGCGATCAAATCCTGTTTGTTTGTTTCAGCAGGAAGAAAGAAATCCGCGATACACCGATGTGGGCTGTTTGCTTGACGCGGGAAATGAAATCTGAGCCATTCATCGTTTGAATTGGGACGAAAAACGATAACATCATCTCCTTCACTGTTGCAGGGGTAGTAACCATACACAAGTTGGGGAATTAACAATCCTTCATCTTTACAATGCTGTTTAAGTGCTTCAAATGTCGGCCGTACATCGTTTTGAATCATCAATTCAAACTCTTCTTTGGAAATTTTACCGCGCCGGAATCCCCACCGACCACGAAATAGCACGGGCTCGGTAAGATAGTGATACACGGTGTCAAGTTCAATTTCGGAAACAATTCGATCGCCCCAAAACGGAGGTATTGGAATTTCGATATCCTGGCGAATTGCTTCGGCTACAATTTCCGAACGACTTGCTGCTGCTGATTTCGGTTTCACGCTGCTCTGCATTTTTGGCGTCGGACGCAACGCATCGATATTGCCGGCCTGAATATGCTGCATCATTTTAAGTCCATCAAATGCATCGGTACAGTATGTAACTGGCGCATCGATAATCGGATCGCAAACATCTTCCACATAACTTCGCGTGAGTGCAGCACCGCCCAATAACACCGGGACATTTATGCCGCGTCGTTTCATTTCTTCCAGATATTCTTTCATCACGACAGTGGATTTTACCAGCAATCCACTCATTCCAATGGCATCGGCATTAACTGCCGTTGCTTTTTCCAGCATCGCATCAATTTCGCATTTGATACCGAGGTTGTAAACTTTATATCCATTATTGCTCAGAATAATGTCCACAAGGTTTTTCCCGATGTCGTGCACATCGCCCCGGACCGTAGCCAACACAATGCTCGTCTGAGACTGCGCATCGGTTTTCTCCATATAAGGCTGTAACTTATCAACGGATGCTTTCATCACCTCGGCTGCCTGAAGTACGAACGGTAGCTGCATTTCACCGGCACCGAACAGGTCGCCAACAACTTTCATGGCAGGGATCAGCAGATCATTTATTATGTCCAATGTCGACCGGGTTTCCAGGGCATCCATCAACAATTTTTCCATGCCGGATGAATTACCGCGAATTACACGTTGTTTAATTTTTTCTTCTAACGAAAGCGCGTCATCATCCGATTCAGTTTTTCGTACTTTTCCGGATTGTGCATCAAAGTGGTTGATAAAATCGATCAGCGCGTTTTCAGTACGATTGTAGATTAAATTCAGTGCATGCTCTTTATCATCATCATTGATTTGATAAAGCGGGATGATTTTTTGCACATTGACAATCGCCATATCCAGCCCCGCCTTCACTGCTTCAGCAAGGAAGACGGAGTTGAGAATTTCCCGGGAATACGGATTTAAACCAAATGAGACATTACTCAAGCCAAGCAATGTGCTGACACCCGGCAATGCTTCTTTCACCATCCGAATCCCATTCATCGTATGAATAGCTGAATCTTTCAATGTAGCGTCACCACTACCGAGTGTAAATGTTAAAGCGTCAAAAATCAGATCGGATGCGCGCATTCCATGACGCTTAACCGCGATATCATAAATTCGTTTGGCGATGGCCAGTTTCTTCTCCGCTTCCAGCGCCATTCCCTTTTCGTCAATGGTGAGGGCGATCAAACCAGCGCCATAGCGCCTGGCAAGCTGGCAAACGGCATCGGCACGTCCTTCGCCGTCTTCAAGGTTAATCGAGTTAATGACCGCACGTCCGCCGTACAATTTTAGCGCTGTCTCGATCACTGCAACATCTGTGGAATCGAGAAACAGCGGCAGGTTCACCTGTTTAATGATGCGTGTGGCGGCTTCCTTCATATCAGCGATTTCATCTCGACCTGTGTAGGCAACGCACAGGTCAAGTCCATGAGCGCCGGTACGCTGTTGTTGCTGAGCGACCGCGACTATACCGTCCCAATCATTTTCTAACAAGTATTCTCGAAATTTTTTACTGCCATTGGTATTGGTACGCTCCCCCACAAAAAACGGTGCCGGATCCTGCCGTAATGTCTGCGCACTGAAGATGGAAGCCACTGATGGCTGTAGATCCGGAGTCCGTGTGGCGGGGTAAATATTTTCAACCGTGTTGTGTAGTGCACGAATGAATTTCGGAGTCGTTCCGCAACAGCCACCAACGATGTGCACCCCTTCATCCCGAACAAATCCGGACAGCTCGTTCACAAATGTTTCGATACTCAACGTGTACACCATTTCGCCACCGACATTTTGGGGAAGTCCGGCATTGGGTTGTACCATGACATAACCGTTGAACTGCTTGCATATTTGCGTCACATATGGGTGCATATGCTCCGGGCCGGTGGCGCAATTCATGCCGAGGATATCCACATCGAACGGTTCCAATGCCGCCAGCACAGCGCCAATTTCACTGCCGATCAATAATGTACCGGTCGTTTCCACAGTCACTGTAACTGCAATCGGAACATCATAATTCAATTCTCGCATTTTATCGCGTACCGCAAGCAACGCTATTTTTATCTGCAATAAATCCTGACATGTTTCAATCACAAACAGATCGACGCCGCTTTCAATCAAGCCGTGTGCCTGTCGGGAGTAAGAATTGTACATCGTGTCGTAATCCACTTGCCCCAATGTGATCAGCTTGGTACCCGGCCCAATCGATCCAGCGACAAAACGAGGTTTATCGCTATTGTATTTTCGCGCCGCGTTTTTAGCTAACTGGACAGCAACCCGGTTGATTTCTTCCACACGATCCTGCAAATCGTATTCGGCCAACACAATCGCATTGGCGCCAAATGTGTTGGTTTCCACAACATCGGAACCGGCAGCCAGATAGGCTTCATGAATTTTTTGAATCTTTTCGGGAACAGTGAGATTTAGCACTTCGCTGCATCCCAGCTTGTTGTCCCATTCCTCATTGGTTGGTTGCAGTGCCTGAATTTGGGTCCCCATCGCGCCATCAAACACCACCACGCCTTGCTGCAAACGTTCACGGAATGTCATGGTTTATCCTCTAAGTATATTTCATTGTTAAATGATAGAACATGAAAATACAAAATATCTTCTTGAAAAGCAACCTTGTTTTTGGGGAAATAACTCTGCATTGGAGATTAATAAATATGGATATTATACGGATTGACTTTAAAAGATTTATTTTTTATATTGAAACAGTATTTTAATCAAATGGCAGCTACCCCGAAAGGTACGTTTTTTATCACCCAAGAAACATTCAAGGTACAACCATGCCTCAATTTAAAAAAATCCTGATTCTACGCAATGAAGTCGAAGCCTCCATTATGGATGCGCACCTGACTGAGCAAAACATCCCGTTCATCATCCGTTCATACCACGATTCCGCCTATAACGGTATTTTCCAGTTCCAAAAAGGCTGGGGGCATCTGGAAAGTGATGAAGAGTACCGGGAGACCATCGAAACAATTTACAATGACACCATCGAAACTGCGGATGAGAATGATGAATTGTTGGGAGAATAAAGCATTCTGGATTGAGCTCGATGCGCTCGTTCAAAAATCGGAAATTATTATCGACCGGCCGATGGGCGCCAGCCATCCCCGCTATCCCGGGCTGATTTATCCGCTCGATTACGGATACCTGAAAAATACCAAATCATCCGATGGTGCGGAAATCGACATCTGGATTGGCGAAAGTCCGGTTGAGCGTACGGATGCGGTGATGTGCATATTGGATACGCACAAACGCGATTCGGAAATTAAAGTGCGATATCGTTGCACGCATGAAAATATGCAAGAGATATATAGAATCCACAACTCGGAAGGTGTGCATGGCATCCTCATCGAACGGTGACATTTCCACCCGGTACATTTATATTCTGGAATTGGAAAATGGGCATTACTACACCGGTTACACCATCGATATGGAGAGGCGTTGGCTGGAGCATGTCACCGGGCGAAATGGTGCGCGTTATACCAGTTCATTTAAACCTGTGCGGATTCTGCAATGCTGGCAATTTGAAGGGACGATTGGACAGGCATTGAAAGTGGAGCGTTTAATCAAGCACCGAAAACGGGCGTTTAAACAACGCATCCTGCAATCGCCGGAAAAGTTGGAGGTAACAGTCCACAAAAAAATTGATGATACCATCTCACTCCAGTTATTCCCCTCACTTAAATCATAATTTTTTCGGATAGCTTTTCCAAATATAATCTAAATTGTAAAGACCAGTACGATGAATTTAAAAATACCCCGCATCAAAATCTGCTGCATTCAATCCATCGATGAAGCGCGACTGGCAATTCGTTACGGAGCGTCGCTGGTGGGATTAGTATCCGCTATGCCAAGCGGCCCCGGTCCAATTCCTGATACTAAAATTCGTGAAATTGCAATGATGATTCCACCGGGAATTACATCAGTCCTGTTGACCAGTAAAACCCGCATTGACGAGATCATTGAGCAGCATTGTTTCTGTGCAACCAATGCAATTCAGTTGGTCGATCGACTCACCGTCGGCACATTATCGGAGCTGCGCAGCGCGTTGCCAGGCGTTGACATTATACAAGTGATTCATGTGACGGGCGATTCGGCGATAACCGATGGGAAGGATGCTGCACCTTTTGTTCATGCCATCCTGCTGGATTCTGGCAATCCAAATGCACAAATCAAAACACTCGGTGGTACTGGCAAGACGCATAATTGGCAGATCAGTCGACAGATTGTGGAGATTGTGGATGTTCCTGTGTTTCTTGCAGGGGGATTGACCCCATCGAACATCAGCCAGGCAATTGTAAAGGTCCATCCATTTGGCGTGGATGTGTGTAGCGGTGTGCGTAGCAATGTTCAATTGGATGAAAACAAGCTACGCTTGTTTACTTGTCAAGTTAGAGATGTCGAGAATTCTTCTGCAGCTAATATTTGAAAAATTCAACAAAGCGCACTGCTGCCGAGACTGTTGCACTGCCATCCTTTTTAATATCAAATTGCACGACTGTCGCATTCCCCGGAACAATCCATACTAGAATTTCATAAAACAATTTATGCTACATTGGTGATTCAATGTATGGATTCATTCTAAAATAGCTTGGTTAGAAAAATTAATTTTACCTGCTCAGTTTCATTCCAGAATTCAATAATTCGCAGGGGATGGGGATACTTTTTGTGAGTCTGATA
>JAFGDW010000367.1 GCA_016931935.1 Candidatus Zhuqueibacterota bacterium
ACGGACGCTCTGCGTCCAGTCTTAACATTCTAAATTAAATGAGATTATATATAATCTCTTGTATTGTACTCGTCGCAGAGCGACGAAGCTGCATTCCGCCAGGGGAACTGGCGGAACGATGATTTTGTTTTGCTGAGTTAACTGGATAGCCGCAATGGTCAAAGGCTAATTGCGTGTTAACGATAAGCATTGAACCTAGCCGCTCAATAAGTATGTCTGAAATATGACCGTTTGAAATATAATATCCCGCAAAATTATCCATTCATACTCCTGCCGCCCGGATATATCCTAAAATTTAGGAAAACAAACCATGACCATTCGAACAATGCAACAATCAGACATCGAATTTGTCTATCAATGTGTGGAACGCGAAGGTTGGACTAGCGAAACGCATGACACATTCACCACATTTATAGACTATCATCCCGACGGTTGCTTTATTGCTGAACAAAACGATCAGAATGTCGGGCTATGTGTAGCCACGCCATATCGAAACCACGGCTTTATCGGTGAACTAATCGTCATCAAAGAGATGCGTGGTACAGGAATCGGAAAGGCGTTGTTCACACGGGCGATCGATCATTTACATTCATGCGGTATTGAACACATTTATCTGGATGGCGTCCCGGCTGCTGTACCGATTTACGAAAAATACGGATTTCGGAAAGTTTGCAAATCGCTACGCTACATTGGAAATTTAGCTGGTGAAGTTCACGACAATGTCAGACTTGCAAAAGAAGCAGACTTGAAAACAGTCTGCGAAATAGACACTGCCCTGTTTGGCGATGATCGGAGTTTTATCCTGACACAACGATTCAAATTCTATCCGCACTTATTTTTCGTACTGGAAATTGATGATCGTATTCAAGGTTACATCGCTGGCCAACCGGGAATCGGATTGGTCACGGCTGGTCCCTGGGCGATGCTAACGGATGCCTTACCGACCGACATCTTATTAAAGCAATTGGCGCTTGCTGTCGGGAATCAAACGCTACGCATCGGTGTGCTGGAATCCAACGAACAAAGTGTTGAGACAATGAATTCTTTAAAGACATTGGAAATGAAATTTTTTAGCTGGCGGATGGTTTTGGGTACATCAGCGGATTTGGGGATGCATGCTGAACTTCTGGCAATTGGATCACCAGCGACTGGATAGTTAAAGGTAGTGTCCATGTCAACTTTATAATGTCGATAAAATGTTCCCTTCGACAAGCTCAGGGAACGTATGCTGAGCTTGTCGAAACATACATTTTCTAATAGAATTGACAGTAGTATGAAAATATCTTCAAATAATTTGTTGAAAGTCCGTTACGATTTTAAGCATCCAATTTATCGTTTATCTAAAAATTAAACACTATTCCAACATTAATACTTACCGTCTGAGTACCAACAGGTCCCGTCAATTCTGCAATTGAAAATGGAAGTGATAGCAAAGATGATACATCAGATTCCGTAAATCCTTTCAGCATGTCCGGTTTCTCCCAACTAACACCTGTATGAACTCCAAACCAGTTGAAAATATTTATGCGGATGCCTGCGTCAACGCCCAGCCAAAATCCACTTTGTATCGGGGGTTGAACATCGATCGAAGCCGGAGTATCGTTTCCCGTATTGTATGGGATTGCCGAGATTATTACCCGGGCAGGATAGGTTGCATAACCAATCGCAGGCCCAATCATTAGTTCGATATGATTACCAGCCAACGGTATTAGCAAATTGGGTGAGATTGTACCGGCATACGCTTTTGCCTCAACATATTGATTTAGAAAGACAACTCCGCGTGACAGCGGAAATCCGGTATCACGTTCCCAATGAACAGAGTGATAGAAAAATGAAAACTGCAGTGAAAAATAGGATTTAATACGACGTTGCACAAAAAATCCGGCAGCGGTCGGTTCTGAAAAATTTGCAGAATTCTCGCCAATATAAGTAGAACTACGCCAACTAAGACCAATACTCGTTTTCGGGAAATAGGGATCGCCATGAAAAAAGTTTGATCGATTGAATGGATCGTATTCAATGTAGACAAAATCGCCCGGACGAATTGGCCGTATCTGTTTGATAATTTTAGCAGCCGTCCGACCATTCGCCATCTTTACTAATTTTACGATGCCAACATCTACAACTCTAACGCCAACCTGCCGTCGAACCTGTACAAAATCATTCATTTTGCCAATACCGTGATCAGTATCAATGATAACATACCCCTTAACTACTTTCTGAATGTACTGAGCCCATGTATCTGACACTACAATTAGTGATAAAAATAAAAAGGTAAAAAGGATTGAGCACTTCACAACAATTCTCCTGTGGCGAGTCAATTTTGTATTTCTGGCAGGGGATGGATGATTTGATCTTACTCGTATAATTATGAATGACCAGTTGTAAAATTTGCTTAATTGAAAATTAAAGAGTTATTACAGTTCGACGGAGTATATCCTGAGTTTATCGAAAGACTTACTGTGAAGATTGTGCTTCAGCCTGAACGTAGTCGAAGACTTTCTGTTCAACTGGTCATTCATATTATAAATACAAAGTGGGAACGTCAAATAATACTCGTATTTTTTGAAAAAATCAATGAAAAAATCTATCGCATGATAAATCGCTATTTTAAAATACGATTATTCATGCCCCTTTTTTGGAATCAATTACAGAATCTTTTTGTAAGCACCGCAATTTTCCGAATTACGGATCAAATGCATACCATTTTCTCGTAACTACCATCATGGTACAAGTCAAAATCGTTATACCGATAAAAAAATGTTGATTATTAATACGATGACACGTATATTTAAAATTGTTACACAACAAGAGTGCCAAATCAATTCTCACCGTATTTGCTCCGGATCGCCGAACTCACCAAAGGAGGCTGCAATGTTTCATCATCATTTGAAATATTTCATTATTTTCTTACTACTTGCAACAAGCGTATTCGCTCAGGACAAATCTAACGTCGCTGTAATGGAGCTTGACGCTGCTGGTATCTCTCCGGCGGAAAACAAGATTATCTCCGCACGACTGCGAACGGATTTGTTCAATACCGGAAAATTCAATATCCTGGAACGTGAAAAAATGGAAGACATTTTAACCGAACAGGGATTTCAAATGAGCGGATGTACTTCGGATGAATGCGCGGTGGAAATCGGTCGTCTAATCGGCGTCAAAAAAATCGTAGCCGGTAGCATCGGAAAATTGGGCAGCATTTATACGCTTAATATTCGTTTGATTGATGTGGAAACCGGTGCGGTGGAACGAACAGCAACCGAAGACTGCCAATGCCCGATTGAAGATGTTTTAACTCAGGCGATCAACCGGGCAGCCAGGAAACTCGCAGGCGAGCAAATTTCATCACCCAAAATCCAGCCAACGTTGCCAGCGCAAACGACAGTTGATCAATCACAACCAACACCCCGTCCGCAGCCGATTGTAACCAACACGCAGGTACCCAAAAAGAAAGGCACTCCGATTATGTATATGGGTCTTGGATTTGGACAAGGTACTTACAAACTCCAACCGGCCAATTTCGATTTCCTGACTTTTGAAAATTCTATTGACTTGAAACCAACTGTGCATGGTTATACATATTACCAATTACCACTTAATCTACGTCTTGGCTATTTTTTCAAAATACACACCATCGACAATCAAACGGCGGAGCACCAATACACCGGTAAAATGTTTCTACATGGCCCCTCAGTGCAATTTCATTTTCTAAGCTGGTTTTATCTTTCATGGAATATTGCCTTCCAACAGTTGCAATTTGAGCGGCAATCCGTTTTATATTCCACCGATTACATGGACGTTGAGCCCGACAAGAAAAGCCTTAATGGTTACGCAGTGGGGCTGGAAATTCCGCTTCACCATAATTTTCGTTTGGCAGCAGAATTTATGTCATTTGAAAATTATGTGACATCCTCGTATGGTGTTGTACTTGTGATTGATCAACCAGCAAGATAATTGCAGCAGTTCTTAAATTTAAAATTGAATATCAAAACTATTCAAATTTCAGTTGATTTCCATGATGTCCGATGGAGTGCCAGATGAGTGCAGCGGCTGAACAGATGTCATAATCAATAAGGAAAATTATTTTGCCCACCCGCGACCAATACACTGATTCCAACCTGTTTTCAGAGGATACTGAACTCAATCGCCGGCTCGGTCTGCCCGAGGCAATGTCTATCGTTGTGAATCGCATCATCGGCTCGGGAATTTTCCGCACTCCGGCGCCGATTATGATGTTGGTCGCTTCCATCAGTATGTTCTATGGTGTCTGGATTGTTGGCGGAATTGCTACACTATTGGGTGCATTCTGTTATGCTGAACTCGTGGCAATGATGCCCCGTTCCGGAGGTCCATACGCCTATTTAAAAGCGGCCTATCCACCGGTATGGACTTTCCTGCGTGGTTGGGCAATGTTCTTTGTTTCGGAAACCGCGTCAATTGCTGCAGTAGCACTAGTATTTGCCGAGTACGGAAATGCACTGTTTGAAATTGTGACTGGTCACCCATATTCCCAGGGAACCGAGGTGTTAATCGCATTAACCGTAATTTGGGGATTAACAGGGGCGAATTGCTTCGGAGTTGTTTTTAGTGGAATCCTGCAGGATATTTTCAGTGTGCTTAAATTGATCGCACTGGGTGCGGTGATTTTCGTGTGCTTTTCGAAGACAGGAAACATCTCGCATTTTAGCACACCTTTCTGGCCGAAAGAATTTACCTGGGGATCGCTGCTCGCATTTGGTGCGGCGATGCGTTACGGCTTCTTCGCCTACAGCGGATGGGAAGGCGCGACTTATGTCGCCGAGGAGGTCCGGAATCCACGAAAAAATCTTCCCCTTTCAGTAATATTGGGTATTGCCGGTATTATGCTGCTGTACCTGGCGGCCAATAGCGCCTATATTTTCCAACTTCCGATGCAACACATCCAATCGGCAAAATGGGTTGCAGTTGACGCTGTAAAAATGGCGATTGGCACTACCGGCGGCGTACTCATTTCGTTAGCCGTCATGATGAACACATTTGGGAATGTCAGCGCTCAGATTCTCTGCAAAGCCCGGACATGGTATGCAATGTCGCGGGATGGATTATTTATCGGGCCGCTATCGAAAATCCACCCAAAATACAAAACGCCGAATACAGCATTAATGGTTCAGGCCGGTTGGGCCACCGTTTTACTAATTGGTGCTGCGTTTGCCGAACACACTTATGAAACGATTATTGATTTTTTCTCGTTTACTTCATCAATTTTTAATGTTTCGACGTTTGTGGCGGTTTGGGCACTACGCAAGAAATATCCCAACATAAACAGACCATATCGTACATGGGGCTATCCGTGGACATTGATTATTGTATTGATAATTCAAATTTGGTTTATGATTACAACGCTCATCACAGCGTTTATTCCGTCGTTATTAGGAATTGCCCTGACATGTACAGGACTTGTGTATTATTATTGGAATGAAATTCGAACGTTTTTTTTAGGCGCGAAATAGATTTCTCATTTAACGATATTAGTTGAAAAAAATCTGTAATAGTTCAGATGTTCAAAGTTCAGGGTTCCAGGTTTATGTGTTGTATACGTGGAATTAAATAGAAAACTAAATATTTTATGTTCTCTGTTTCAACCGGGAACTGGGACCGTGAACCGCTAAACTAATACTAAAATCTCTTGATGGTTGTAAACCTAAACAGGGAGGCACTATGTACCGAATTCGAAAAATTGATCTTGGCACTGTCGCCATTTATTCGTTTTTTGTGTTTCTGATTGTTAGTTTGATTTTTGTTGTACCCATTGGATTAATCGGGATGCTGGTTTCCAACTTCATTGCCAGCCAGACCAGTCCGATGATTCCTACTGAGTCATCATTTAATCCGATGACACTGTTCAGCGGTATTTTCATATTCGTCATGCCTGTACTTTATGGAATCATTGGCGCAATCATGAATACCGTGCTGGCATTTATTTATAACATGTTATCTATTAAACTTGGCGGTATAAAAATTTCATTGGAAAAAGCTGAACGGATGATGCAGGTGCAACCGCCGCATTAAATGAGAACGCTTTCGTAAGTTTATGGCTTAGTTTGAATAAAATTTATCAATCAGGCGCTTCCAATTCCTGGCGCTGTGCTATACTTGTTACGGATTGCTATTTCAGCGTCAATTCCAGCGATGGCATCGCTCTGAGCGATGCTATCGCTTTTTCTAGACATGAAAAACTTACCATTAACCAGTATAATTAATACATGGATCCTATAACAATGAAAAATAAAATATCATTTTTCGTGGTCCTGGGCTGTCTCTGTTGCTTGCTTCATAATTGTTTTAAAATTACCGATCCTGATGACGGTATCATTAATGATCCGAATTACCCAACAACACTTAATCCACTATCAGCATCACAAATCGCTCAGCTACAAGCCGAATTTGACTCGTTAAATAATCCACCCCTGTGCACGACCATTAATAAATACGGATTTACCGGTGATGATAGCAATTGCCGTTGCTACCAAATGGTAGAAATGGAAGAAGCTGACGTCATCGATTTAGCAATTCAAACCGTCCTTAAAAATTCAAAATTTACAAATGCCAACGATAGTATTCTGTTACGATCAACTGTCTGGGCTACTTCCACCAACAAAATCAGATGGAATGTACGGTTTGGCCCGCAACAATACCATGGCTACGAACTGCCCTTCACATGGATCTACGTCCGTATTTATGACAGAGAAGCATATTCAATCGCCCGGTACTGGTACAAAGATATCTGTATTCCGGACCATGATAATATTGGCGCTCAGCAGGCCGCCAATAAAGTCATCGATGAAAAAATAGTCTGGTATAATTTCGGCGGATCAGCACAGAGTTTTATCGTGAGCAACGATGACATTGGCAGCCCGATCAATAAAGCAATCTATCCAGTCGAAACTGAAGAGTCCATTAAGTTGCGGGTGACCTGGAAAATTCCTATCCTGTTTAGCGGATTCGTTGGTTGGCACATTTATCTCGATACAATGACCGGCGAAATTGTAGAAATTATTCAGGAATTCAGAACGTAGTATTAATCAGAATAAAGGAGAATTCAAACACATGGCCAAAAGTTATCCGATTCGACTTGGCGCTCCTATTATGGATGAATTTAATAATCCTGACGAATGGATTCGCCGATTGAAGCAGGATGGTTACAGCGCCGCATATTGCCCTGTATCCGCGGATGATAGTGATGACACGATCAAGCAATATGCTCAAGCCGCCGAATCCGCGAATATTGTCATCGCTGAAGTTGGTGTGTGGAAAAATCCCTTGAGTCCGAATGTTGTAGAATGCAAGCAGGCCATCGAGGCCTGTATTAATCAATTGGAGTTGGCGGAAAAAATTGGCGCCTGCTGCTGTGTTAATGTCAGCGGATCACGAAGTCATGAGTTTTGGTACGGCCCGGATGCAAAAAATTTAACCGAGCAAACGTTCGAGATGATCGTTGAATCTGTCCGGCATATTATCGATAGTGTCAAGCCTCAGCGAACGTTTTATACGCTGGAACCAATGCCCTGGATTTATCCGGATTCGGCGGAATCATATGTTCGTTTGCTAAAAGCAATCGACAGAAAGGCATTTGCTGTGCATTACGACCCGGTCAATCTGATAAACACTCCGGACAAATTTTACCATAATGGCAGCCTGATGACTGATTTTTTCAAACGATTAGGTGCATTCATTAAGAGTATTCATGCAAAGGATCTAACTCTTACAAGTGACTTAACAGTCTATCTCAAGGAAATTCGTCCCGGCCTCGGGTTTCTGGCTTATCCAACATTGTTACGGGAAGTTAGCTATTTGAAGGATGTACCATTTATGCTTGAACATTTGGAAACCAAACACGAGTATGATTTATCGGCCACGTATATCAGGGAAACGGCAGCGCAACAAAGAATAAAAATTATGCATCCATAATTCAATTGGATTGTGCGACTTTTCCTTCAATAGAGAATATTACTCATAATTTTACAGAACGAATTAATGCCCTTACAACAAAAAATCCAATCTATCGCACAGGACAGACATACCGATTATTTCGGTATTGCTGATTTAACACCATACCATAATCGCATCCCGTTTGAGGGCGGTATGGACATCACCACTTATCCGCGTGCCATTTCGATCGGTATTACCATGTTTCATGACATTGTCGATCAATTGCCCAACCGCAAGCAACGGGCAGTATGTATCGCTTACAAACACCACTGTTACGACGTTATAAATGTCCGACTCGATAATGTAATTTCGGAATTAAGCAGTGAAATCCAACATGCCGGGCACCGGGTTTATCCGATTCCTGCATCAAAACGCGTAAATGACAAAACCATCAGCGCGGTATTCTCTCATAAAATGGCAGCACATCTCAGCGGGCTTGGCTGGATCGGCAAAAGTTGCCTGCTTATCACGCCGGATAGGGGGCCACGCGTTCGCTGGGCCACGCTGCTTACCGATGCACCGTTATCCGCGACTGGAACTGCTATTCCCGACCAATGTGGTGAATGCCGCAAATGCGTGGATATCTGCCCGGTTGCAGCCTTTACCGGAAGGTCATTCCACGATAGCGAATCCCGCGAGTTGCGCTACAATGCTCTTAAATGCCAGACATACTTTCGTAAGATGCAAAAAAACAACGAATGGGCGTTGTGTGGCATGTGTGTTTACGTTTGTCCAAATGGGCAACGAAACAGTTGAATACTTCAACATTTTCAAATCTCTAAGAGATTTGGTGAATTCATTCAATACCGGAGATTTGAACGTCCGCACGAGCAATTGTTGAAAACTATTTCGTAGGGGGTTTGTAATAAAAATAATAAACAAAAAATTGGATTTTGTTATTGTTTTTTAGTATCCTAAAGTTGTATATTGATTACATAATTTTTATATGTGCATAATTTTATACTGAACATGGGTATAAATTGAACAATTAATAATTCCTGGCTATGAACATAAAATTGGTCGGTGTTGGCCTTTGGCTATTAACTAATGGCTAATAGCGTGTTAGTGATAAGCATTGAACTACCCACTCAATAAATATGATTGAAATCTGACTGTTTGAAGTATAATGCTTACCATTCCATATGATTTCGATTTTCATAATATAACGCGGAATTTCCGCATGTTGGAGAGCAATGTTTTATAACCCTAAGTGTATCAAAGGAGGTGGGCTTGAGCGAAGTTAATCTTCGCGAATCTTATGAACTTTAAAGAACTGGCACTCGAATACCACAGTCGAGGGCGAAAAGGCAAAGTTGAAGTTATCCCCTCGAAACCCTGCGCTACCCAGCGCGATCTCTCGATGGCATATACCCCCGGAGTCGCTGAACCATGCCTGCACATTGAAAAAAATCCTGATGATGCCTATCAGTACACAGCCAAAGGAAATCTGGTGGCTGTGGTTTCTAATGGTTCTGCTGTACTTGGGCTCGGTAATATTGGTGCACTCGCCGGAAAGCCGGTTATGGAAGGCAAGGGCGTCTTGTTTAAACGCTTTGCCGATATCGATGTGTTTGACATTGAACTGAATACACAAAATCCTGATGAAATCATCCGCGCCGTGCAATTGATGGAACCAACATTTGGCGGCGTAAATCTTGAAGACATCAAGGCCCCGGAATGTTTCTACATTGAGGAAACTCTAAAGCGAACCACAAGTATTCCGATCTTTCACGATGACCAGCATGGTACAGCGATTATTTCCGGTGCAGCGCTTATTAATGCATTGGAAATTGTGAAAAAGAAAATTGAAAATGTCACAATCGTTGTAAATGGTGCCGGCGCGGCGGGCATCGCCTGTGCAAATTTGTACGTGTTGCTTGGCGCGAAAAAGGAAAATATCATCATGGTGGATTCCAAGGGCGTCATTTATAAGGATCGTACTACCGGCATGAATCCGTATAAGGAAAAATATGCCAGCAACACGAAAGCGCGTACACTGGCGGATGCTATGCGCGGCGCTGACGTGTTCTGTGGTGTTTCAATTAAGGATTGCGTTACACCGGAAATGGTGCGGTCAATGGCCAAAAAACCAATCATCTTCGCCATGGCAAATCCTGATCCGGAAATTACTTATGAAGCAGCCACTGCTGTACGTTCCGATTTGATTATGGCAACCGGCCGATCGGATTATCCAAACCAGGTCAATAATGTGCTTGGTTTTCCATTCATTTTCCGGGGTGCGCTAGATGTCCGGGCTAGTGCTATTAACGATGAAATGAAAATCGCTGCATCAAAAGCGCTTGCCTTGCTGGCCAAAGAAGATGTCCCTGATTCTGTCTGTAAGGCTTATGGTGTGGAGCGATTGTCCTTTGGCCCGGAATACATCATTCCCAAACCATTCGATCCACGTGTACTTTTATGGGAAGCCCCTGCTGTTGCCGAAGCAGCAATACAAACCGGAGTTGCCCAGATAAAATTGGATATGCACGAATATCGGGAGCAGCTTGAAGCACGGTTGGGTAAATCACGAGAAATGATGCGCATTATAATACAAAAAGCACAACGTAAACCGAAGCGAGTCGTTTATCCGGAAGGCGAACATCCCAAAATTCTACGGGCTGCGTATATTGTTCAGCAAGAAGGTATTGCCACGCCGATTTTGCTTGGTCGCGCCGATGTCATTAAAGAACAATTACAGGAATTGCAACTCGATTTGCAAAATGTCGAAATAATTAATCCGGTGGAATCACGAAAGTACAACCATTATGTCGATAAATTGCACAAGCGACGACGACGCAAAGGACTTACAGTAACTGACGCCCGTAATATTCTAATGCAGCCACGCACCTTTGCGCCGATGATGGTACAAATGTGCGATGCCGATTGTGTTATTGCCGGATTAACCATGAACTACCCGGCTACTATCCGACCGGCTTTGCAAGTTATCGGTAAGCGTGCTGATGTGTCGCGTGTCGCTGGTATGTACATGCTAATTTTTAAAAACAAAATCGTTTGCTGTGCCGATACAACCGTGAACATCGACCCGACTGCTGAAGAGTTAGCCGATATTGCCATGCTTACGGCAGAAACTGTCAAACGGTTTGATATCGAGCCGCACATTGCTATGTTATCGTTTTCCAATTTTGGCAGCGTAAACCACCCAATATCTTCGAAGGTACAAAGGGCCACCGAAATCGTTAAAGCCAAACAGCCTGATCTGATGATTGATGGTGAAATGCAAGCGGATACTGCAGTCGTGGCAGAAATTATTCAGGAAGATTATCCGTTTTCAACGTTGAAGGGTCCCGCGAATGTACTTATTTTCCCGGATTTAACTTCGGGCAATATTGCTTATAAATTACTGATGCGCCTGGGAGGTGCTGAAGCAATCGGTCCGATTTTGATGGGGATGGACAAGTCGGTTCACGTTCTGCAACGCGGGTGCGAAGTAAATGATATTGTGAATATGACGGCAATTGCCGTCGTTGAAGCGCAGTCAACCTAACGTTTTTATGAAACAGACCGGGTGCCCTTGAGGCACCTGGTTTGTTCCTTCTATTAATTCGTCATTTTTAATTGTTGCAAAATAACCGGTAAATATTTTAGAACATAATCCAAATCTTCTTTCGTCGTTCGCATTCCAAAACTAAAACGAATTGTGCCATACCGTTCCGTATCGACGCCTATGGCGCGTAATACATGCGAGTGCTCACGGCTGCCGGCGCTACAGGCCGATCCCGCCGACACATATACACCGATTTGATTAAGACTAAGTAGCAGCGCTCCACTATCCACATCCGGGAAGCCAATACTCAGGTTATGGGGAACACGATGATCCTTCGAGCCATGCAAAATACATCCTGGTTCAATTCGTTTCACCTGCTGCCAGAAATACATTTGCATTGCTTCCAGACGTCTGTTTTCAGTAGCCATTTTTTGATAAATCAACCTTGCAGCTTCTCCAAACGCTTCAATCGAACTGACATTTTCGGTGCCGGCTCTGTAGTTCATTTCCTGCTCACCACCATGGATTAATGGAACAAGCGATAGCGCCTCATCGACAAACAATGCTCCGACTCCTTTAGGGCCGTAAATTTTATGGCCGGACATGCTCATCATCGATATACCCAATGATTTCGGCTGAAGTAAAATCCGGCCAAACGCCTGCACAGCATCCACCATTAGCGGAACACCTGCCTGCTTACAGATTCGTCCGATCTGTCGCAGCGGATTTATTGTTCCGATTTCATTATTCGCTGCCATGATGGCGACAAGAATCGTATTCGGTTTTATACTTTCTTTTAATGCATCGGAGCACACCATCCCCTCAGGATACACATCCAGATAGGTCACCTCAAAGCCGATTGATTCCAAATACTGCATTGTTTTTAGCACAGAAGAATGCTCGGCCCTGCTGGTGATCAGATGCCCTTTTTCCTTTAGATACGAAAACGCAATTCCTTTAATGGCCAAATTGTTCGCTTCTGAACCACCGCCGGTGAAAACTATTTCATTCGGCTGAACGTTCAAGCAATGCGCAATTTCATTTCTGGCGCTCTGAATTCGCGAATAGGCTTCCCGTCCCAATTTTGTACTACTGCTTGGATTACCGAAACTCCATTCATCTTCAATATATTTTTGCATCAATCGAATAACCTTTTCGTGTGGATAGGTCGTCGCATTATGATCCAAATATACATGGCGCAAGTCATCCACCCATATCTTGGGCACCGGTTTGCAGCCATCATCAGTTGAATGAATATGAATACCCACCCACGTGTATACCGAATGCAGGCCATGCGGAAACAGACGCTCAATATCTTCGCGGGTCAAGCCCGTGTGCTTATGGATATTCTGGTACAACGGGCCGACTCGAAAACGCTCGTAATAGTCATATGCGTACGCGAGTATTTTAAAATGATCGTCCGTTAACTCGGTACCGGTCGCAACAGCCATTCGATTGATGAGTGTTTTTACATAGTTATTCATAACGAAGTATCGATATTCTTTCTGAAAATGAGAAAGTTAATGGAATGATTACTAAAAAAATTTATCACAAGTCAGTTATCCGCCAGCGCCAGGGTATTGATGATAGGGATAACCGGTTCGTGATGCTTCCATTGCTTTGACAAGCTCCTGAAACACCGAAAAGGGCATCCCCATTCCAAGTCGATCTCCCTCAAACTGAGCAATAAGTCGGGCGCCGACACAATATGTGGAAATATTAATATCCTGTGTCAGATATGGTCGAACGATCAAGTCTGAATTAACCACACGCACAGCACCCATACTGGATTGCACCGGCCTGCCGGTCTGATACTGATACGCCTGCACAAGCCGTGCAAGTTCAACCGGCCGAACACCTAATACAATTACATCCGGTTCCAGCTCTTGATCATCAAATTCATGATTGAAAAAAAACACCCCCTTCATGATCGCCGGCTGAATAGCCATCATATCAGACACCGCTAACTTGGCAGTCCGCACGTCTTTATAACGTCCACTGTCTTCCTTGCCGAACAAGCAATAGTCAAAATGTCCGGAATTTCGACAGGCGTAAACAATACCTTCAGTAAAATCGCGCGGTGTGGGTGGATTGAACTGCTGCTCCAGACCCGACTGATTTTTCATGATGTCCGTATAAACTCGCGGGCCCCGTAATGGCTGTTCGTCGTCCTTATTAACCAATCCAAAACTAATGGCCGCTGCCACACAGCCGATATTTTCAAGCGTAAGACAGACAGCATCACCGAGGGATGCTTGTTTGGTCGCCTGACAACTGGTTAGCGTTAGGTCCGTCGGATGATGGGCGTAAATATGGCCGGGAATTAATTCCTGCTTACGATAGAACTTAACAGCAGTAAGCGGGATATGTAAATCATCCACATCGAAAGCATTCCGTAATTGTTCATACAAGTGCTGTAATGTATTCATATGCATCTCATAGTAAAGTTAAGGCGTGAAACTCAGGACACATATGAAAGGTATCGGCAATATAATCTAAAAATAAACCCGACTTAAGCGGATTGGGTTCGGTTATCCAGTTTGGTCGGCAAAGATAAGACCAATATATTGAAGAAGGTACATAGTTCCGCCGGTCTCAGGCGGAATTAATTACGGACGCTCTGCGTCCAGTCTTAACATTCTAAATTAAATGAGATTATATATAATCTCTTGTATCGTACTCGTCGCAGAGCGACGAAGCTGCATTCCGCCAGGGGACTGGCGGAACGATGATTTTGCTTTGCTTAGTTAACTGGATAGCCGCACGGATTGGGATTTAACAAACGAAAAAACAATAGCAAAAGTTATTGTATTGCAATCTATTCAGCCAGACACAATCGTCGGCTGAACTTGCCGTCTCGCCGTTGTTCGCGGCACGTACGGTGTCGAAGCCGATATTACACTGAAAACTTATGCATTTGTGCCCAGCTTTTCTGGGACAAGCTCGGGCTACATAAGCGTCATTCTGCTTTAATTAGATAATTAATTGGGTTAGTCAAAAAGAAAAGAAGATTGAAGAAATTATAAGCTCGTGGTTTGCATCATGATTGTTAAATTCATTTTATCGTGCGGATTCAATAAGTTCGAACACGTGAATTCCATTGTTTTCCAGTACACATATTCTATTTTTGAATACAATAATATCAGCCGGATTTTGAAAAAAATTGTCTTTTCCGATTCGTTCCCACTCCAATATTTTTTCACCTTGTCCATTAAAGGTATAAATATGCTTTGCATCAGTTACCCAAATTCGGTTCATTGCATCAACGGACAATCCTTTTGGTTTATCCAAAATCGATGTTCCGATTTCCCCCAGGTAATTCCCAAAATAGTCAAACACCACAATCCGGTTTCCAGCCCGATCACTAACATAAATCCGATCGTCCGAACTGATATCTACTTGCATGGGCTCGTCCAGTTTTCCTCGTCCTTCCGCAAAATCGCCAAAACTAAGTTCCGGTTGGCCGAACGAATTTATTTTAAGCAAACGGTTGTTTTCCGAATCAACAATCACAAGTTCGCCATGACGAGAAACAGTTACGCCACGAGGATATCCAAATGTAAGATTCGTCGGCTGATTTTCATCTGAATAAAATGATGAGATGAAGTGTAAATCTTTATCATACCGTTCAATTCGTTGATTATTATAATCAGCGACAAAAACATCCAACGTTGTCCCGGCACAGACATCGTTGGGGATGTCGAATTGTTCTTTATCCCAACCAAAACCACCGATGGCTTTCAACAACGTACCATCTTCACGAAATTTTAAAATTCGGTTATTTCCGGTATCAGCTACGTAGATTGCATGATTAATATCTACATGCATCGCCTGTGGATCCGCTAACAGCAAATGATCGATTGGCTGTTGCCCGAATGTAAACAAATATATAAGTGTTAGTATGGTTTGAGTTGTCATAATAGCGAGCCTGTTTCCGGATTTTATAGTCTACCTAGTGACAACAACTTTACGAGTGAAATCCAGTGCTTGAAATTACATTATTTTTCTTAAACATGCAACGATTTTTTCCGGGAGTGCTATTGGGCCAATCATCGGAAAACTAATTTTTTCGAGAGCAGTGATGACAAATTCTATCAATACGACATGATTGCAATTGGCTTCTAATTCCTAACCTGGATAAACCAGAATTAAAAAAATTAGACAGGATAACAGGATGAACAGGATTTCTTAGAGGAAGAGATTATACAAA
>JAFGDW010000368.1 GCA_016931935.1 Candidatus Zhuqueibacterota bacterium
ACGGACGCTCTGCGTCCAGTCTTAACATTCTAAATTAAATGAGATTATATATAATCTCTTGTATTGTACTCGTCGCAGAGCGACGAAACTGCATTCCGCCAGGGGGACCTGGCGGAACGATGATTTTGCTTTGCTGAGTTAACTGGATAGCCGCATTACACTTTCTCTAACATACCGAAAATATGCATTTTTATAAAAGTTCAGTAAAAAATGTATTAATAGCTCTCTAACGTTCTGCGACGGTTTTCTCTTCCCACAATCCAATCTGAGGCTTTTCAACGGTTGGAAAATACGGTGGCTCAAGTTTAAAAAACCGGTCGTCGTATATATAATCTTTAAGATATCCCGATGCTATAACTGTTTTGCCATCAACATAATTGAAGGTACCAACTGCACCACGTTCATCCTGAATGATGCCCCCCAGGACAGTTAGCACACCTTTAGCATCGTTCGATGAATAATTCTCGACATAGAAACTTTTATTTAACGCCATAATCGATGCATGGATTTCGCAATTGGGCTTGCATTCATCTATATCTTTTATTATCACATTTTGTTTGGCTATCAATCCGGCAACGTCACTCGATGTGGGATGCGCGATTGGATTTGTTGCATATACCAGGTCATTTGTAATATAAATGTTCCCGCCGGAAGCAACGGTAACTTTTCCTTTAATTGTTCCTTCGATGAAAATATTGTGATCATCTGTCGTTACGATAACCCCATTGGAGGTTGTCATATCTTCAATGGCTGGAGCTGACCAGTACCACATATAACCATTCCATTCGTATGTCTGATACGTATAAGTGCCATCACCATTAAAAACAAGCTTTACTGTTTTATCAAACACTTTGCCACCGGACGCTGCTACATTATATATTTCGTTCAGGTCAATTGGGAGTTCAATCCGATCCACCCCAAATTCAGCTCCTTTTAAAAACTGCGGATCTGTTGTGACATTATATTTTACATATTCCGGATCAACACTAGTCACTTTACCCTTAAATACAGGCGTACCGGCAAAATAGTATTTGGAATTTGTATGCATGGGCCCGGTAATCGTATCCCCGGTAATATAGTAAATTGGCGTTGGTTGATTGTCTGTAAAAATCGCATATTTGGAGAACGCCGGCTTGTCCATTTTTACGATAATCGTGTCAATCTGATCTCCCACCCGTGCAATCGTCGTAACTTTAACTTCACCCATTTTTAATGTTGTATCAACATCATTATCCTGAACGGTAATATGGCAACTACCACCCGAAATCATTAACGTGTCGTAACCTGTGCGCCACGTGTAATCCCGGTATAATTTGGAGACAGCAATATTTGTTGCACTGGATGCAACATTTCTCAATTGTTGTTCATTGAACTCGCTGATTGACATCTCAAGATTTCGCTCACTCATACGTACGTGATTGCTTCGTACATTACTAAGAGTCAATGACAATCCAGCCATGATCAGCATCATTGCACGCCCCATATTACACCCCCTTGATTAAGTTTTATGGGCTTTAGTGAACTATTGAAAAAATTATCATAAAAAAGGAGTTAAATTGTCGACAAAAGAAAAAAAGATTTATATTTTAAGAATGTTATTCTGTATCGATTCAACATTGGGTGGTAGTGAAAATTTATTACAATTGTGTTCTCGTCTCACGTTTGACATTTCACTTGCGTGAAACTCGCCATTTGGTTTGGAAGAGCTAACTGCCCCAAAGTCGCTATATCACTTATTGAGAAGATCATTATTCAATTAATAAGTTTGGTGGAGTTACTTTTGTTCGCCAGGAACAGGTATAATACCGTAACGAGTCATTTTTAAAAACATACGCTTTATCATCCACATGGTTACTCGGACTGGCGATGTCCAATTGAATATCGATGCAATCGACTGAAATTGGATCGGCAGTCTCATATCCACCACCATCGAAATATGTAAGAATAAATTTTGTGACACCGGGACTAAGTGTCATTTCGGTTCCGCCGTCAATTCTGCGATAAAGCGCACGATCATAGGGATTTAGTGTTTGCGGTGATGATGATTCGTTGCCAAGATAATAGTCCACTGTTTCCGGTACACCATCGCCATCAATATCGCCTTCGAATTGAATAGATGTATCAGAGATCGCTTTTAAACCATCGGAAGGCGGAATCACCTGGAAGCCAATCTTGCGAAAATCATTCAGCATCACTTCGGAAACAAGTCGTAGTTCACCATGAAGCATTGTATCCGTCGTTTGATCAAAGCCGCGAAATGCCAGACCAGAGTTGAACGCCACGATTGAGACAAGTAGCATTGCTCCAATCATGATGCTGCCAATAAGAACGATATGATCTCCCATGAGGATATACTCCTTTTAATAAATTAATAGTAACCAAAGACCATACTGGTTTGCACCGAATCTTCTCGTGCACCGGCGTTGAAAAAGACGTTCACTTTCATCACTTTGTAGAATGTTTGATAATTCACGACACGAATCGGGTTTTCATCGACAGCATAATTGACCACAATTTCTACTCTGTACTCATTTTTACTCGTTTTGACAGTTTGGGTCAAGCCATCATAATCATCAATATCATTGAAATACGGATAACTTTCACTTACGGAATGTCCCAAACCTGCTGGCGCCGTAAAGCCTCCCGGAAGGTTTGCCGGAACACCAGCCGCCAAAACCGCATCAAAATAAGGCCGCGCTTTCGCCTCTTCAATGTACTGCTGGGCGATCGAGAGCGCTGTCAACCGATTTTCATTTTCAAAGACAGCCTCCTTGTTCATCAGCATTGTTGATGTTGCAGAAAAGCTGATAACCCCGAACAAGACAGTCGCCCCTAAAACCAGAAACATTTCACGTGTTCCCATTTTTAATCCCCCGATTTAATCCTTACGCTGATATTCCATATATTCATCCGAACATATTATCTCAAAGAGATGTTGTTGTTGCTAATACTTCCTCAATGGTTGTTAAACCTGCACGAACCCGTTCGCGCCCGGAATCCCGCAGCGTTAACATATTGCTGCGCATTGCCTCCTGCCGAATTGCTTCTTCATCAATTTTTTCATTTGATTGCAAAATAATATTTTTAATATTACGTGTAAAACGTAATGCTTCAACAATAGCAATTCGGCCGCGAAATCCTCCGTAACATTTATCACAACCCACCGCTTCAAAAAAAGCAGTGTTGGGAATATCTTCTTCAGTGAATCCCAGACTAAGCGGAAGCTGGGGATTGATATTTTTTATTTGTCGTTTACAGTGAGGACATAATGTCCGGACAAGCCGTTGTGCCATCACCAGATTTATGGCATTGGCTATTAAAAACAGCTCAACTCCCATCATATATAAACGCGCAATCGCGCTCGGAGCATCGTTGGTATGTAAGGTAGAAAATGTCAAATGCCCGGTATTGGCCAGCGTCACTCCAATTTTAGCAGATAATGTATCACGCATTTCACCGACCATGACGACATCCGGATCGTGACGCAGGATGGAACGCAATGCCTGATCGAAATTTAATTTCGGGCTTAACTTAATCTGCCTGGCTTCTTTAATGAGATATTCCACCGGTTCTTCCACCGTCAGCACATTTTTGCTGGGGTCCATCACGTGATTAAGTGCAGCCACCAGCGTCGTACTTTTACCGCTACCAGTGGGACCTGTCAAAATTACCATGCCCTGTGGTTCGGAAATCGCCCGTTTAAAATCAACAAATGCCTGCTTCTGCAACCCCAACTTTTCCAGACTGGTAATTACTTTACGGTCATCAAGCACACGAATGACGCAGCTTTCGAATTTCCGGTTGGCTTCTGAACCAATGATTGGCAAAATAGAGACACGAAAACGCATATCCGTATTGTCGACCTTGCGCTGAATAAAACCGTCCTGGGCGATGTCCCGGTCGAAACGATCGACATTGATTGAACGATCCTTTACAACCGCTGCAACAGCTTCCGGGCGAATATCGGCAATCGAATGCCAGAGCTGCAACTTACCATCTATCCGAAAATAAAATTCAGTAACATTTCCTTCTTTAGGCAACACATGAATATCACTTGCTCCCTGTCGCACGGCTTCCACCAATGTACCTTCAATCAGATTGGTGAGCATGCTGCGGTTAATTTCCGCATCCAGGGCTTCTTCATCAATGCTCGTATCTTCAGTTTCAATAACCTGAACGGACTGGCCCGACTCTTCGATCAATTGCAGGAATTCATTCTTGAACTGCACAACTTTCTGAATGAGTTCCTTGATATCTTCCAGCCGGGTATAGCTGATTTCGTATTGCTTGATGTTGAGTTGATGAATAAGCCGGTGAATCTTGGGATTCGTGGGATCGGGGCAAATAAAGATCAGCACGCTGCGATTTGTCTTATGCCGGCGGAACGGCACAACATTGGCTTCAATTAACGCATCCCGAATCTTGGCATCAAAATTATGAAGGATGCCGCGAATAAAATTTAAACGGGCTTCGTCAATCTGTTCCTCGCTTAGATTTATCTCTTTAAATGCATAATAGTCGGAAATTTCGCGCAGAATAAGATGCCGGTCAATCTTGAACTCATCCACAAGCACCTCATGCAGTTTCATCTGGGATTTCCCGTTACTACTCTGCATCAGCTTCAGCGCCTGTTGAAGCATATTGGGCGTAATTATCTTACGGCGAACCAGAATTTCACCAATACGTGAGTTCGCTTTAATCAATTGGATACCACTCCTTTAATATGTCACGAATTCAGACGACGTTATCTTCTGAAATACGAACTTGAGTCCGGCGTAATAAATCCCAGTTCAGATGATACCAATGTCAGACCAATGATCATCACCATGACAATCACCGAAACACTAAAGTTAATCAGGTCAACCATCTGGCCCATTTTATGGGTTGTATCTTTTTCATAATAATCCGCAATCTGCATCGCCGTACGGCGCAGCGTACCGGACTCTTCGCCGGACCTCAGCCGCGTGAGCGCATTTTGCGTAAACACACCGGTGCGTTCCAGCGATTCCACAAATCCAAGTCCTTCTTTTAGCATCATTGGAATTGCAATATTCTTAATTTTACTTTCCATATACGTATTGCGACAGGCTTCGGAGGCAATTCGAATAACATTAATATTTTCACCGGAACCTGAATAAAGCGAATAAAACACCCGGCAGAAAATTTCGATGGAGGTTTTGTGCATCAGTGTACCAATTACCGGAATTGAAATCAATATCCGGTCAAAATGATAGCGCCCCTGCGGCGTGGTAAAGTAATAAATCAGACCGCCAATCGGCAAACCAATTAATAAAAAAAGGACAAGAAAATGATCCTGCAAAAATGAACTCATCGCCATTGTGGCTTTGGTCATCGGCGGAACTTTTATATGGTATTTTGTTAACATGACTGTGAGTTTTGGGAAAATATACATGAGAAAGAACGCAATTGCACCAAAACATGCCAGAATCGACAGCGCCGGCATTAACAGCGCGCTGCGGATGTTCTTTTTAAAATCTTCCTGGCGTTCGAGAAATTTGGCCGTGCTTTCATAAATTTCATGCATGCTACCACTGGTGGATGCCACTGAAAGCATATATGTTGTAAATTTTCCGAGCACATCCTCATGCTTGGAGAAAACCTCGAACCCCTCTTTACCGGATTTCAAATCCTGGTTAATATCGCGAATCGCCTGCCGCAGGGTTTTGTTTTCGATATCATGTTGAATCAATTGCAATATTTCATTGAACGGAAATTTTTCTTTCAACAAATCAGCGCAAATACGGATGAGAATCACAATGTCCTTGGTTGGGACCGGAAGCTTAAAATCGAGCAGATTCCGCTCCAAACGAAGCACAGTGTAACCCATGCGTGTCAGCGCATTATGAACTTCATCCCGGCTATACGCTTTCTGTTCGCCCGTAACCGGCTTTTCGTTGCCTTTCTGAACTTTGTAAAGATAACCAACTTTTTTCTGAATTTTTGTGATACGAAATTTTTTATTGTGCGCCAGATTACTGGCTTTTTTTTTGATGTCAAACCGATTGCTGGCAACAAGTGTTGTCTGCACAGGTGTGCCGGAAATATTGACACCAACTATTCTGTATTCAGCCATGAACAAATCCCGATTAAAAAATGAGATAACCTGAATTTCTAAATTAAATTTCCTGAATTGACATGCACATTTTGCACTCAAGTATATTTGAAACTAAAATACCATCACCTTCGAATTTAAAATTGATTCATATAGAATCGTTGTCATTTACAGGACACCCATCTTAAATCTAAAGTTTCGTTTTAGAAATTTAGGTACAAACGATAAAGATAAAACAGGCGGTGGGGGTGGCCGCCTGTATTTTGTTTTATAAGTTGTTAAAATCCTATCAATTTATTAGGATGGATTAACAATGGTTGGAGGTTCGATCTCTTGACCAGCAGCATTTGTTAGATCAACATTAATAGTAACGGTACCGCCTTCAACTCCGGTACCTTCGATCTGGAAATCATTTCCAGCTGCAGTATTTATTGTAAATGAACCATTGGCATTTGTAATTGTCGTTGCACCGACTGTTGATGCATATTTTAATTGATAAAAATCACAATCGGTCGTTCCATCACCAAAACTTGCAACACCATTAATCATTCCACCACCCATCAACTGTGGTGTTTTAGCCCATGTCAACGCCTTGCCAGCAATTGTCAAACAATCCTGGATGACTGCGTCCTGGTTCGCCTGAATCGCGCCGGAACTGAATACATTAATACCAACGACAATCGCCACACCGACGATTACCGTGCCGAGAACCAATAACAGCAGTTGTTGTTGTCCCATAATAATCTCCTTACAGATTTAATACGTTAGATTTGTTAAACTCCTGATGATTAATAAAAAATCCCCCAGCAATTACTCGAAATTTAATAACGAAATCCACCTCCTTTCCCCACACCCTTTAATAATATGTTTAGTTACTTATTTTTGCATACTTAGCAAGTGCTTCAATTTATAGATACCAAATAATAATAGCAATGTGAATCATTTGCGTAAAAAAAAATACTTTTTCTTTATGTTCCTTGTCTTGTGATTACCTCTATTCTTGATCAAGTCGATTTACCTATGTATAGCTTCAAACAATCTTAATTGCGTAGTCGAATCAGAATTCATTTTCTATTCATCAAAAAAGTAACAACTTAAAAAATGTTTAAAAACTTAACTTATTTTTGACATTTTTTCAAGTTGCTGAAACAGGTATTCCGCTTCAATTAAAAAAGAATTATCAATAGTACGTAAATCTATGGGATATGGACTTTTCTGTCTAATTTGTTTAATCATACGCTCAATATGATCTATTGCATGAATTTCCAATCTTTCGAAGAATAATTTTAGCGTTTGTTGTGGATCAGCACATAATGTGTCATATGAAAAAAAGAAACATCGTTCCGGAATATTTTCTATTAAATATCGATAAGTATTAACCCAATATTCTATCCAAAAGTTAAGCGACTCTGGCCCTGTACTTTTACGTGAATAAAACCAATTATTAAAATTAACTGGTCTCAGATTATCTCCAAAATCGTAATGACCAATTGCCTCCATATATCTGGCTGTAAATGCATCTTTTTTGTGAATATTTATAAAATTTTGGTGTTGCCTAAGTAATGAAGTGGCATGCTGTAACGGTGAACGAAATGGAATAACAATAATTGAATCAGGAAATAGTTGCGTCAGATACTTTAATCTTGAAATATTGAGATTATTTTTAGTAATATATCTGACAGCTTCACCACTTCTTTCTCCTTTTATTAAAATTATCTTTCGTAAATGGCTATAAATAAATTTTTCAAAAACAGGATATTCCGAATCTGTCCAGGGAATAATGACATCTTTTCGGTAATGTGAAGCCCAAAAGTACTTCCAGATAATTTCATCAAATGCTTCTGGGTTGTCAACATTAATAATCATACCATCACCATGTGCACGCTCACGCGGTTCACTTGAGGTTTTGAAATGCCTGGAAAAGCTATTCCAGATAATTGGCGTCAACAGAAAAGGCATATCGTTGTAAGAGTGTGAAACGAAATTATCAAGCTGGGCGCATAATTCAAGTAATAGCGTTGTGCCTGCACGGGGTAATGCCGTTATAAATACCGGTTTTCGAATTTCAATATTTTGTAACGACTTTGAAAACAAACGACTTTCCAGATCGGCTATGCCTATTTGAATTGATGTCGTACTAAAAGCAATATTATGTAATTGTCGTTCAATAAAGGAATAATTTGCAATATAGTTATTCATTTTTTCTGATTTTTATAAGTACAAGAATTGAGATGAATCCAGTAAGAGCCAGGAATTGCCAGGAACAGGTCGTGTCAATGACATTTTTTAGTGCAATAATTCCCAATAAATCCATTAACCATATAATACTGATTGGAATAACTATTGCAATTATGCAATACAATGTAATTAATAAAAAATGAAAAAAAAGAACCTTTGCATACTTTTGCAGTGCGATTTCTTTTTGCAAATCATTTATATCTTTATTAAGAAACGTGAGAAAAGCCGCTTGGGTATTCTCAATCACTAATTTGCTCTTCTGCATGACACCAAAGGAATTAATCAGGATAATAAATCCCAAGACTATTACTAAAGCACCAATGATCGTCATTTTTTATCCGTGTCTTTTATTTGATCGGGTTCTATCACTTTTTTCCCTAACAGTCGTTTAATTGGATACCAAATAAAACCTAAAATTGCAATAATAACGCTTGCTACGAGTGCCAGAAAGGAACCAATTGCAGACATTCCGGTTCCAGGGCCAACATAAGCAAATAATGATTCAGGCCATAATACTTTGACTACAATGAATATAATTGAAATTTTACATAGAAAATTTAAATTCATAATCAACTCCTATAGAACGAATTCTCAATTTTGGAAATAATAATAGATGTCGCTGATTTAATTCTCCCACATGGCGACATCTTTTTCACTAATTTCATAGCGACTTCCCTCGAGCACCTCCGGCACATAACTATTTTGGTATGGTTGGCTAATCCATTCCCAGATAATTTCACCATTCGGCGTAATTTCAAAAACCCTTCCCGCACACGCCTCGGTAATTAATCGATTACCATTTCTTAATTTTTGATGCTTGCCTGCAATTTCAGTATAAAACAAATTCCCTTCATTATGTTGCTTAAAACTTTCATATTGCGCTATGGTCTTGTTGGGAAAGAGTTGTCTAACTTCCCCACTTGCAGGATTAACACTTCGAATCATAGATTCATTATCTATATTCGATCGATTATCCAGGACAGTTATCCAGCCATTAGCTTCAAAATCTGGATCATGCTGGTATGTAAATACACCTGGGAAAAGCCACTTTATATTTCCATTTTGATTGCATACAGCAATTGAATTTAAGTGTCTCATCGAAAACAGTAAGTCGCCTGATTCAAACATTGAATATTGGTCAGCAAGCTCGTTGCTGAGTGCTTCTACATCATTTAAATGCAGAATATCACCACTAAACAATTTGTAGTGCCAGAATAAATATTTATAATCACTTCTTAACAATGATTCAAGCAGACTAATTTCTTTCAATATTTCACCGTCTGGTGAGATCAATAATAGAGTTTCTTCAGTAAATTTCGGAATGAAAATTGGTAATCGCTTATCAAATTTTTCTATCCACTTTAAGCCAGGTACCCAAAAATTGCCATTATCATCACGAGAAATTGAGTGATGTGTTCTATAAGGTAATTTCCATATAACTTTGCCTTGAGAATTCATTCTTATTAGACCCAATCCGGTAATATTAAAAATAATATCACCATTGGGAAACAAATAGGTACCATCAATTGCCGTATCTTTTGTATTACATGTATTTCGTGCAAAATCAGTATGGGGAGATTCTGGCCAGATTTCATGGGCGTTGACTTCCCAATGATGAAGTGCTTTCCCCTTAGTGTTAATTAATTGGATTCCAGCGGTCCAGTCTGTTTTTGCCCAAAAGGAAGTTAGGAGAGTCACACCGGGCATTATTTTGGAGCTATCATAAATTGTTACCCCGTAATGTTTATATCGAATTGGATGAAGATAGTGTGGTTTGCTTGAAAATTTTTCAGCCTGATCTAATCCACGAGTAAGCGTTTTATATGGAAATATTTTGTATCGAATAATAGCTGTTCCATAGAAAAAAGAAAGCAAACAAATAGAAAATATAAACAAAAAAAATGGTATTCGCTCTTTCAATTCGGTCTTCGTTAATGCCATTAAAAACTCCAAGTTGAAAACTTATCAATAATTTTCCTTAAGATGGCAATTAACCATTTCCTAAGAATAATCAATCAAAAAAGGTAGCTTTTCATAAAAAAATATAGTTTCAGAAAGCGGTAACTTGATCAAAGCATTCCTTTATGATTTCTGAATTTCTATTGTAACACTTTATCCTTTTTATACTGATTTTCCGATGAACGATTTAAATAGTCATCGATATTTAATAATTGAATAATTTCTTTGACAGAACCAAATATTAAATAAAAAATATTGAGATATTGAACAGCAGAATTGCGCGATCTTGGTACCAATAAATTTGCCATTCTATCTGCGTTTACATGTATATAAAATGAGAGCAGACAAAATAACATTAATGCAAAATCACCAAAAATATTCATATTTTCAGAAAGATTAAACGAATTTGATAAAACTAACCCAAATATAAGCAATGCACTTAATGGATTAAATAACAACAATCGAATATTGAATGAATAAAGCAAAAGAACAAAAACTGGTAACCAGATAACATTATTATAAGGATTACGACTCGCAGGAATAAAAAACTCAGATAGAAAAACCAAAAGTAGTCCGCTCATAAAAATTAATTTTCGGTCATTAAGTTTGGAATAATTTTTCAAGATAAAAAGTGATGTGGCTAAAATAGTAATTACCAGTAAAATTAGTAAATGATTTGAGGTCAATGTCACTTTAAGAAATTGATATAAAAAACCTTGTAATGATGAATCATACAACGGTGAATTGAAAGTCCAGGAGTAACTGCGCAACCATTCCATTACTTTATCAATAATGTAAAGTGACTGATCAATCTTAACTTTTCCTGCATCAATCAGTTCAATATGATATAAGCCGTGCATCCGCATTGCATCATAATATGCACGCCATGTTTTCAATCCTGCAAGTGGCAGGCTTATCAGAAATAAAGTTATAAAGCTTATCGCACTACTTACAAGAATACGCCAGTTTCTAAATATAAGAAACGGAAGCATAATTAATAGATATGGAGAACGTAGTAAAATTAATAAACCAAGCAGCGATCCGACCAAAATATCATATTTGGTTCCTTTCATATAAAACCAAAGTGATAATGTAACAAGAAAGGTATAGAGAATATAAATCTGTCCAACCTCAATATGTAATCTCCAAAAGTAACTCCCTGAAATGAAGAGAAGTCCAAAAATCCATATAACTTTTAATGCTATTCGTGATGATGTCATCTTTGAGAGTAGAAAAATTGTTAATAATAACAGTGACCATTGTATTCCCAGCCATAATTGTCGTTGAAACCTGTAGGATAGAGTTCCCATACTGGAATGTAATATTAAGATAGTTGGCGGAACGGTAACCCTATTCATAATTTTCTTGGGCGAATCTACCGGATCCAATAAATCAATATTATCATTTGGATTCCATTTATAAAAATATGGATTCATGCCTCTTGTTAACAGTCGTGCTCCGATAACCCGATTTACGAGGTCAACCCCGCCTTCGTATTTTGTATTAACAATGTCATTTAACAATCCAATAATTGCTATGAATATTGAAAAAACAAGAATCAAATTTAGTAAATTATTAAAATTTGTTAATTGATTATTCTTCATGATACTCATCCTCAGTATTAACAGCCCAGATATTGTCCTTATTCATCCTGCCATTAGTTATATTATCAACGACAGTCATAGCTGTCAACATCGAATGATCCATATTATTATAGCGATGCATCCCGTTGCGCCCGACCATATACAAATGATCGAATTTGTCGGTAAACTCTCTTATTTCGTCAAAGTGATCATACGTTCCAAAATAGGCGGGATATGCTTTTGGCATGCGGATAACGACGGAATCCATAATGTCCTCTCTCAAGATAAAACCCAATTTAGCAAATTCATGGATTGCAAACTCAGATAGATTATTGTCCGGCATTTGCCAAAGGTCATCGCCCTCATTACAAAAATATTCAAGCCCAACCCACATTGTATCAGGATCGTGCACCAAATACGGACTCCAGTTATTAAAAAACTGAATGCGACCCACACGCACATCCGGTTCCTGGACATAAATCCAATTATCCGTAATTGTTTTATCACTGCCATTCGTGTTTCCGGAATTTGAATTTGGAATGATTTTTCGTAACAATAACCCAACTGTAATGAAGTCTCGATATTTTAATCCTGAGGCAACCTTTTTAACATTTTCAGGCACATCTGTTTCGAATGAAGCAATCAATTCCTGTACGGGCATTGATGAAAAAATATAATCCGCGTCGATTACTTTCTCATCTCCGGTCTTATTATGCGTTGCGGTCACCCTTTGTGCTGTATTATTGCTGGCATCAATTCCCGTTACTTTATAATCAAAAATTATGACTCCACCTCGGGCGGATATTTCATCAGCCACAATTTCCCAAAAGTGACCAGGCCCATATTTCGGATATGAAAATTTCCGAATCAAACTTGTTTCTACTGAACTCTGATCATTATCCTTATCCCGGGAAATAATGTTTCGAAACGCCTGTTTTAAAACAGCGCTGATGGAAACACCTTTGATGCGTTGAGCGCCCCATTCTGCCTTGATTTCATTGCATGAAATGCCCCATACTTTTTCCGTGTATTCTTTGAAAAATGTTTTATATAATTCATCACCAAACCTGTTTTTTAAAAAATCTTCTAATGATGATTCATTATTAATTGGGGATATTTTTGCTTTAATATAGCTGGTTAAAATACGGAACGTCCGAAATATTCCCAGCTTGTGAAGAGTGTCGAAATTTAAGGTAAGCGGGTATGAATAAAAATTTCGTTCAAACAGGATACTGGACTTTCTGTCGCGAATCAGCATGACATCATCTTTTCCATTTCCATTATTACGGTTATCCTGCTCATTCAACAATATTGAATCGTTGAAATCGACACCCTGAAACGGTAAAAATTTATTCCACCAGTTCATGACCCGTACGGATTTTGAAAAAAATCGATGTCCACCGATATCGATTCTGTTACCTTTATAATTAACGGTTTTGGAAATTCCACCAATATCATGTGTCTGTTCAATTATAACAGGCTTAATATTTGTTCGATCCAATAATTCATATGCCGCTGTTAGTCCGGCTGGACCAGCACCTATTATAACTGCGGTCTTAGTATCCATATACTACACTTTCAACAAATATAAGATTAAGGTTCTATTTCATAGCCTCAATACGCCGCAATTGCAGAAAACAATTGCAATCAATCATGAAACGATACTTTTTTAACAAGTTGATTCTACAAATTCAATCATTATGTTTTGATAGTAGAGTAAACTATTCAAAACAAATATCAGTAAAATGCAGAATTACAGCGCAGAACGCCCCTGTCATCCCATCTGAAAACGGCGGGACTGGTACTTATATCTGTGTTATCTTTACGCTAAAAACGAATGCTCAACACTTGCTAAAATGTTGAGCATCAGTTTAATAATTGTTGCGCAATATTTATGCAACTATTGCGCAACACCTGGTATTGTAGTTTATTTGATTAATTCTACTTTGTCACTTAAGAAAAATTCAAAATTGACTATGACACACAGCAATGGAGACGATTGAAATCCTATGTTTTCGTTTTATTATGGTCAAAGATAAAGAAAAATAAGGTTTTTCTACAGCCGATGCATTTTAAATGGTCAATTTTTTTGTTAACGGACAGAGCATGATTCATGATTTCGGTAATATGACAATGTAGAATTAGTATACCTTCAAGATATTATTGACTGGATAACAGGTGACACGATTAACAAGATTATCATCAAAAAAATCCTGTCTATCCACAAATCATGTTAATCCTTCCCAGATTCTTTTTCTGATAAAATGTACTTCAAACGGATATTTCGAACAGATTTATTGAGCAGTTAGTTCAATACCTGTCTTTAGCACTATTAGCTGCTGGCCATTAGCTAATAGCCAAAAGCAACCAATATTATGACAATAGATTGGATTATTTAAGTGTCCATTTCATGGCTTTGTTCAGTATACATTACCGATTTAACTTGCTTCTCACATCACATCTTTGTATATTAAGCCGTTTATGAAACCATTTGTTAATTTAATGGATAAAGGCATGATTCTTGATGCTAGTGACGAAATATTTTCCTAATTCTTCAGAATTTCTTCTTCTAAATTAATCTCCCGGGCAATAACGCTCTAAAAAGGTATAGGATGGGTATGACTGATTTCAATGATGTTGCAACAGAAACCACCGAAACAAAAACGTCACGTACACACATATCGGATGTGTCTCAAGTCTCACAGCAAGCTATTTCAAACGAAAAATACTCCCGTGAATTGTGTAACCGATTGGAACAAATCGCGGCGGATGATACACTTCTGCGTCAATACCGCATCACCCGCTACGACACTGGTAGACGGTTGACATATAATATTGAAGGCGTGTACCCGCATTTTGAAGGAACCGCGACGTTTGAAGTTGACAAATTTATCGGCGGCGGGTTTGCCGGTCAGGTGTACCGGGTAAAATTGGTGGATATTGATTTAACGGTCGGTGATGAATCGCCCTTGCAGATCGGCGCCATGTATGCAATCAAAATAATTGTCCCACCATCCGGTTTTTCCGAGACGTTTCGTAATGCAATCTACTGGTTGGCATATCAGGGACCGTTTTCCGCCCAGGTAAACTATGCAGCGGCTCGGGTGGGCGTGCTCTGGCAAAAATTAATCCGGCGTGGCGCAAAAGTCTATTTCGGGACTGAAAATGCTGTGGTGGATACTTATGCAACATTTTATGATCCGTACATGAACAGCTACGGTGAGGTCAATGAATGGGTGAGCGGGCGCACCTGGAAATTTGAAATTGATGACCGTGTATTTCAACGGAAAAAGTTGGGAGTCGCTGAACGGGTAATTCGCGGCGTGCAATTTAATTCGGCGGAATACCTGGCCAAGCGCAGTTTCATGGACAAATTAGTGAAGCTGTTTCACGATATGGGCGCGCCGGAATTGGCGCGGCAATACGAATGGGGCACCATGAAAAGCCAGCCCAATGCCTTGTTGCGGCTCGATAATGGCAAACAATCGCCGGATAATCTGGTTGCCATCGATTTTCGGGCGGGACTGGCGTTACTCCCCTATTTACCAATGAGTCCGGCTGATTTTAAATTAATTATTCAGGGATTGTTGCGGGGCAACCTGGTGCAGTTCGATCGGGGTAATTTGAAAAAGTTCGATCAGTTTATTGAAAAATATACGATCTATTTTCAGGATATGCAACCAGTCATCGATGAATTAAAACAACGCGAGCAGGAATACCGCACATCGCTGCCTGATTTGACGCATCACGGATTGAAGCTATTATTCAGCTCTTCATTGCGACGGAGCGTTCGCAGCGGCCTGGTTGACGGCTACCAGTGTCATGAATTGGTGGATGACACAACTGCTATCAAACTAAGAAAATCTGCATTATTATTTACCGGATTTTATTTGCTCGGCGCACTCCCCGTTATTGGCCGATTTTTGCGTAAATTGATCGGGAATCGAACATACGCCAAACATATCAGAAAAGTTATCAGTAGCCGGAGCTATTTCCGAAAAGCATTACGGGCAAAAATGGCAATTGCTCTTATTAATTGGTATCGCGATGGACGCGTTACACAAGAACGCGCCGAATCGCTGGTAAACCAACCAGCGCGTTTCTGGACACAAGCATTTCTTTGTGGATGGCTGCCGCCGACATGGCATCGGTTCTTCACTGACGGGAAATATGCTTGGGATTCCATTAAATATGCACTCACCTATCCGATCCGTTTTTACCGGGATGCTCAATTCCGCGAAGATTGGTTAATGGAACAAGTGGATGGTGGTGAAAAAGAAGGTATGATTACCGAACAGGAAGCCACGAGCATCCGCGAAAGTGTCGCCGATCCGTTTATCCAAAAATATCTGAAATGTGTAGCCGTCCATATTTGTACCTTGCCAATCACTCAATTGGTTTCGGTGGCGGTTGCAATCTACGTTATGATCCGGTTTGGGGAGACGTGGCAAAAATCGATTGCCTATGGTTTGGGTGTGCTTGCTGCGTTTCAAGTGGTGATCATTTCGCCCGGCTCATTCGTACGCGGTGCATATGTTGTCTACTTGATCATCCGCGAGCGGAATATCAAGGACTACTGGGTGGCCGCAATGATTTCATTCTGGAAATATATCGGCTACCTGGGATTTCCTATCCAGATGGTAGCAAAATTCCCTGCGCTGGCACGGCTCATGGCCGGCCGTTGGGCAACCAGTATGGTTCATATGATTCCGGTATTTGGCGAACGCGGCGCGCTGGCTGAGCATTGGGTATTCGACATGTTTTTTAATATCCCAATTTCAATTCGTCGTTGGTTTAAAAAAGATTCGAAATAACTATTCATGCGCATTGGTGTGATATGCCTTATTCAGTTTCATTAGATGAAGACAGAAGAATTGTCTTAATTAAGGTTTCGGGCCCCGCGTCAAAAGATGATCATTATAATGCCCGGAATGAAGCCTTGAAATTTTGTCAGGAACAGAATATTTCACGACTACTTGTTGATCTTCGGGATTTGAATACCAAAAATATTGCGACTTCTGGCTGTTATTCTTTTGGTGCATCACTCGCTCTGACATGTCCCCTGTTGCGAATTGCACATATTCTGCCAAAAGATCGTAAATCAAATGATGATGTCAGATTTACATCAACTGTTGAGACAAATCGTGGTATAATGACCGGGGAATTTTCAACGGTAGAAGAGGCTCGAGACTGGCTGCTCCAATAGCAATCGATATGCTTGTTCTATTCTACATCGGCGTGCCGTTTCATGTAAAATTTAGTAATTGAACTTTTGTAAATTCCCAATTCAATCAAATTATTGGATATTTAGAGTCCATATCATCGAAGTCCCCCTTCCCCAAAGGGGGATTGATTTTTATACCCTGTGCACTAATCGTTTCTGAATCCCCCAAACCCACTTTAAAAAAAGGGACTTTAATTCGGTACGTAGGGATTACACTTTCTCTAATTTATCGAAAATATACATTTTTACAAAAGTTCAGTAATAAATTTTGAAATTCTAAAGCGATGATGAGCTTCCCGCGCGTTTTTTGCGCGGGTTAGTTCAATCATTATTTAGGCCGCATCCCTTTAGCAGAGACG
>JAFGDW010000369.1 GCA_016931935.1 Candidatus Zhuqueibacterota bacterium
CAGGAGACTGTTGCCTTCGACACCGTTCGTGTTCCGATGCATCGGAACGGTACGCCGGTGCGAGACGGCAGGCTCAGGCAACGGTTTGGCTGAAATATGTTCATAATCATATAACATTTTATGAAGATAAGCTTTAGGGGCTAATGTTGCGTGTTTTAAAATGGGTATTCGTAGTTATTCTGTTTATTTCTTTATCGATGGTGATATTTTTCTGGATTACTACTTTCCATCCACCGGAAGTAAAACATATAGAAATATTTTGTGATAAGGAAGCTCCTTCGTTAAAAGCTGGTCAATCATTAAAAATAGTAACCTATAATATTCAATTTTTAGCGGGTAAAAATTATCTTTTTTATTATGAAATGCCCAACTATGCCGGGCCGGATGAACGGCCTTCGTCAGAAGATATTGGGATTACGCTAAATGAATTAGTTCGAGTTATCAAGGATGAAAATCCCGATATCCTTCTGCTGCAAGAAGTTGATGATGGCGCAAAACGCACGGATTATAAAGATCAATTAAAGCTTATCCTGTCAAAACTGCCACCTGAGTATTGTTGTTATACATCTGCTTTTTATTGGAAAGCTAAATTTGTGCCTCATAAGCGAATTATGGGAGCGGTCGGTATGAAGTTAAGTGTTATATCAAAATATAAAATTGATAGCGCTACTCGCCATCAATTAGCTCCCGTGCCTGGAAATCCTATTGTTAATTTGTTCAAATTAAGAAGAGCAATTCTGGAAACGCGATTGCCGGTTGAAGGAAATAATTACTTGTCAATTTTTAATGTTCATTTAGAAGCATTTCCTGAAACAAGTAATGTGATGGAAAAACAAACGAAGCACCTTGATTCGTTATTGACTATTAAAAATATGAATACTAGCTGGGTCGCAGGTGGTGATTTTAATTTAACGCCTCCTAAAAATCTTGATGCTGATTTGGACACTGATAAAAAATCAAATAAAAATGAAAACCTGATGAATATATTTTATGATAAATACCAGGTCATTCCAAAATTATCGGATGTTAACAGCGCTCATTCTAAAGACTGGTTTACTTATTTTCCAAATAATCCTAAGATAAATGCTCCAACTAAAACGATTGATTACATTATATTTTCAGATCAAATTCAACTTGTGGATTACTATGTTCGTCAACATGATACATTGAAAATTTCAGATCATCTACCAGTATGTGCTATTATTGAAATTAGATGATCGAATGCAACCGACCAACCTTGCGAAGGTTTATGACGCTAACTAAGTTAATATATTTATTTAGTATGAAAATAAAGTGTCCTTTCAATATTGGTTGGTTATGTTGACTTCGACAAGCTCAGTCAACGGTATGTTCCGTACCCTTAGCTTGTCGAAAAGTACTCTCTCCATCATTTATTGAACGGATACAAAATAATCACCAATAATTTGTGTTATCTAAAACCTTCGCAACGTTTGTTTCTCAGTTAAGGCAATATAAAACGCGTTGACGTTAAAACGAAATGAATTACTGCTAATCGAAACCGAAAACGGAAACGAATATTCGAAATGGACATTTTTAAAATCTTTCGCCAGGTGCCACCAATTATGCCGATTTCGGCTGATGCGGATACGTTGAAACAGGAATATCGATATTGGCGGACGCGAATATTGTACTCAACCATGATTGGCTATGCGTTATTCTATTTTGTCAGAAAAAATATCTCAATCGCGATGCCCGTTATGGAGAGCGAACTGGGCATTTCCAAAGCTGATTTGGGTTTATTTCTAACGCTCAGTGGCGTGTTATATGGCGTATCAAAATTTATAAATGGTTTCATTGGTGATCAGGTCAATCCTCGATATTTCATGGCAGTCGGATTATTGTTATCTGCATTAATGAATTTTATGTTCGGCCTGAGTCACGCCGTTGTAACGTTTGGACTGTTCTGGCTCTTTAACGGTTGGTTTCAGGGCATGGGATTTCCGCCATGTGCGAATAGTCTAACGCATTGGTTCCGGCCAAGCGAACGCGGGGTAAAGTTCGCGATATGGAATACATCACATTCTGTTGGCGCCAGCCTTGTGTTGGTGCTTACCGGTTATTTGGTGAGCTATAGCTGGCGGCTGGTATTTTTCGTTCCGGGATTATTAGCAGTTCTCGGGGCCTTGTTCATTATCAATCGAGTACGCAACACACCGGAATCACTCGGACTGCCGCCGATTGAGAAATTTGGCAATGATTCGGAACATGTGTCAGAAAACACATCTGAGTTATCAGACATCGAGTTTAAACAATTTATCAAAAAATATGTTTTCAGGAATCCATACATCTGGATACTCAGTGTTGCCAATTTTTTCCTATATACTGTACGTTATGTCATTCTTGATTGGGGGCCAACATTTCTAAAGGAGATGAAAGGCGTTGAATTGCACCATGCCGGATGGATTGTTGGAGGATATGAGGTTTTTGGCATTTTAGGAATGCTGGCCGGTGGATGGATTATGGATCATGTTTTTAAGGGCCGCGGCGGACGTGCGTGCTTCATCTATATGATGACCTGCGCTTTAAGTATTGTCATTTTTTGGAAGTTGGATACTCAATCGATGCTCATCAATGCTGCGTTGCTCTGTCTGATTGGTTTTTCTATTTATGGACCCCAAAGCATGGTTGGAATTATCGCAGCAAACCTGGCGACAAAACGTGCCGCCGCAACAGCTATTGGAGTTACCGGCTTTTTCGGCTACGCCAGTACTGTCCTGTCTGGCTGGGGGCTTGGGTATCTAGTCGACCATGGCGGATGGAATATTGGTTTTCTTGCATTATCCATCTCTGCAACCGTGGCGACCGTTCTATTTGCATTCACCTGGAATGCCCGGTATTTCCAATACAAAAAAAATGCGTAGCAGAATTAAACTGTTTGCCAATATCTAATTTCAAGTAAGATTCGAGGGTGATCTCTTATGGTAACGAGTTATATCAGAGAAAGCAGTTTTAATCCCTATGATATTTCAAGGATTGATTATCGCATCCGGAGCGAAAAGGATCGACGAAAAATCCGTGATCTTGCAAAGATTGTGAAAGAGATTTCACAGTACCCAATGATGCAGGATCGAACAAAACAGTGGAAAGCGCACAACTCTCTTAAGAGCCGGCAGCCGCTTGTACTGGTTTTCCCCGAAGGAAGTTGGCGCGAATTACTGCCTGCATCCAATTTGACATGTGAAGCAGATAACGCGCGATGCATAGAGTGGGAGCTGCGAAAACGAATATACAAGTATGAAAATATTTATGATGATACTGTGTTTGAAGATAAGTGGATTGTGACAAAAAGTATCGCTGACACCGGCTGGGGATTGGCGCCAAAACGGATCGTGTTAGATGAAAACGAAAAACCAGGAAGAATGCAAACAGCCTATCGTTATGAACCGCTTATTCATGTACCAGCAGACTTGAAGAAGTTGAAATATCCCGAAGTCGTTTATGACGAGAAAGACAGCATCCAACGATATGAAGCCGCACAGGAGCTGTTCGGGGATATTCTCAATGTCGAAGTAAGAGGAACAGGGCAACTATCTTTTTGCTATACGCCATTATATTCAAAACTGCGGGGATTATCTCAAGTGATGCTCGATATGTTTGAAGAACCAAATATGCTTCACGATGCGATGGCGTTCATGGAACAGGGTTATGAGAAGCTGATTGAACAATATGTTCAAATGAATTTGCTTTCACTCAACAATGACAGCACATATCATAGTTCCGGCGGTATTGGATTTACCGATGAACTCCCAAAAGATGGATTTGATCCTGAAAATGTACGTCCGCAAGATATTTGGGCAAGCGCGCAATCTCAGGAAATGTCGGGTGTTTCCCCGGAGATGCATTATGAATTTATCATGAAACATGAAATTAAATCCTTAAGGCATTTCGGGCTAAATGGTTACGGCTGCTGTGAAAACCTGACCCAAAAAATGAAATATGTCTTTGAAATTCCCACTATACGACGCATTTCCATTTCACCCTGGGCTGATGTTGAAGAATGCGCTGATAATTTGAAGGACAAGTATATTTATTCCTGGAAACCGAATCCTGCATATTTGGCGGGGAATGATTTTGACGAAGTATTTATTCGAAATTATATTCAACACACACTTGAAGCAACGAAGGATTGCGTTTTAGAAATTATCCTTAAAGATACGCACACCTGTAGAAATGAACCCGAACGAATTACAAAATGGACCCAAATTGTCCGGGATGCTATTGAAAAGAGTTGAATTTTAAATTGAAATTAACTCTAAAAACAGGAGTAGGTGTGATAAGATATTTGACAAAAATATTGCTATTCCACTTTTTAATAACAGTAGTAGGTTGTGAAAAAGAGAATAGTAATCCGACCAAACCCGTTAATCACATACCGGAAATTGTTTCAATATCTGCTTCGCCTTCTGCTATAGGCAAGAATCAAAAAAGCAGGTTATCTGTTGTGGCAATTGATGAGGATGGTGATGCTCTTCAATATAATTGGAGTACTACCGGTGGAGTATTTCTTGATGGAACTGAAAGCAAACTTGCAACATGGAAAGCGCCTGATGTGCTTGGTAGTTATGAATGTAAAGTTGTTATCAGCGATGGAGTGGATACTACGGCAGCTATGGTAAATATCGATGTTGTGGAAGTTGCGATTTTAAAAATTGCTGATGAACCACTGGATTTTAGCTACGACTTAACGTCAGGTAAATTCTTAATTGAAAATTCGGGGAAAGTTGATTTGCACTGGAAAGTAATTCCAAAAGCACATTGGATTAAGGTGGAGCCCGGTGAAGGCAGCACAAATACAGAAATTGACGAGGTAGAAGTAGCGATTGATAGAAAGGGATTTGCAGCCGGGGAATATAATGGTCTAATCGGAGTAGAATCGAATGGTGGTAATATTGATATTTTAGTGACATTCACTACACTCATTACGCCAGAAATGGTATTAATTCCTGCAGGTGAATTCACAATGGGGAGCAATTCAGGCTATCAGAATGAGTTGCCCATACATAAAGTCTCTTTGGATGCATATTGGATTGATAAATATGAAGTGACAAATCAGGAATACGTTGATTTTTTAAATGCATTGTATGAAAATGGAGAAATTAATATTGATGTCTCAGGTGATGGATATGCTGCATATAAAGACGGTAAACAACTTATTAAATTTTTTAGCAGAGTCTTAACGAATCGTGGAATAGACTGTGTTATAAATTTTGATGAGAACAACTTTATTGCGGAGAGAGGAACTGAAAACTATCCAGTTTGTTTTGTGACCTGGTACGGAGCACTGGCATTTGCAGAACATTTTAATAAACGCCTTCCCACAGAGGCTGAATGGGAGTATGCTGCCCGAGGCGTAGGAGACCGAAAATACCCTTGTGGTAATTTAGAGCCAACGCAATTTGATTGTAACTATACAATGAATATCGGTCATCCTTTGATGGTAGGGTTATACAGTCCGCTGGGTGATAGTCCATTCGGATGTGCTGATATGGCAGGAAATGCGTGGGAATGGTGTAGTAGTTTGCTCAAAGATTATCCATATGATTCTCAAGATGGCCGGGAAAATTTGTCGGCTGAAGGGTGTCGTATAGTACGTGGTGGAGGATGGGATTCACTTACCCAATCACTAAGGTGCGCTGCTCGCACTTGCTTTTATCCGGCTGATCAGTATCCAAGTTATGGATTTAGATGTGCGAAATCAACTGATTAGGAATCTTTAACAATCAACTAAAAAAGGGAAGATGTATGCACGGAATCGATATGTTTATTGTTATCTCCTATTTGGTAGCAATCCCTGCATTTGGATTCTATTTCAAACGATTTATTAAAACTGGACAAGACTATTTTTTAGCTGGCCGCATGCTCCCGTTCTGGGTAATCAGCATGTCCATTATTGGTACTCAAATCGGCGCGACTGATTTCGTCGGAGCTGCTGGAGGGGCGTATCGCTTCGGCATTGCGCAGGCGCATTTCGAATGGATCGGCGCGTTGCCTGCAATGATGATCTCCGCGTTGCTATTTATTCCATACTATTGGAAAGCGGGGGTCTATACGGTACCCGAATTTTTAGGCAAGCGTTACAATCTCACAGTGCGGATTATGCTCGCTATATTATGGGTTTTCTGGATGATCTTTTTTCTGGGCGTCTTATTTTGGACAGCCGGTTTAATGCTCAACGAATATCTTGGCCTGCCCATTTGGCTATGTTTAGTTGCGACAGCTTTAATTGTCGGTATTTATACAATTACCGGGGGACTTGCAGCCGTAGCTATGACAGACGTCATCCAGACAGTTGTCATGTTCATTGGTGGAATTGCGCTCTCTGCGTTGGGAGTGTGGGCGTTAGGCGGATGGACTCCAATGGTCGAAAAAATCATCCCAACGAATCCACAACATTTCCATCTGTTTTTACCGGTGGATCATGATACCTATCCCTGGACCGGTGTATTATTTGGCCTTGCGTTCGTGATGTCGCCGGCCTGGTGGTGCTGCAATCAGGCGATGATTCAGCGTGCATTAGGCGCGCGCAGTGAATGGGATGCCAAAGCCGGAATGGTGTTCGCCATGTTCCCGAAAATGTTGATTCCATTCGTGACGGTGTTGCCCGGCTTGATTGCGTTAGCCATGAATCCCAATTTGCTTGGCGCGAACATGGACAAAGCGTTTCCCTGGCTCATCAAAAATCTGTTACCGACAGGTTTAGCCGGGCTTGTCTTTGCGTCATTTATGGCGGCGCTCATTTCCAGCGTGGATTCGATTCTTAACTCTACGGCAACGCTGCTCACACGTGATATATATCAACGGTTGTTTGTTCGCGACAAGCCAGACAAACACTATCTGGATGTCGGCCGGATTTTGACGTTAGTTTTCATTATTCTGGCCATCATTCTTGCCCCATTGACTAAACTTTTCCCCGGCATTTTTGTGGCAGGCGCGACCATGTTATCGCTTTTTCAAGGGCCTACGTTTGGAATTACATTGCTTGGAATATACTGGAAACGAGCAACGCGTTGGGGCGGCATGTTCGGACTGATCGGCGGTGTCATTTGTTCAAGCATATTATTTTGGGGACTGCATTGGAAATTTCTTGATATCGCCTGGTGGTCATTTATGACTTCTGTGATTTTAAACATCGTCATTAGTTTATTAACACCAGCAGAGCCGGTGGAAAAGTTAAAAAATCTCGTTTATGGGTTAGTAATGACGGGTGACGAATAGACAACGTAATGTAATAATTTCAGGAGAACGTAATTATGGCAGAATGGCTAGCAAATATACCGCTGTATGTGCCAAAAATAATTGCCGTGCTTGTATTTGCAGGCGGCATGATCTGGACCTGGAGACGTCCGAAAAGCTTTATTTATAAAGATGCGCCAGATCACAAACGTTGGCGCGATTTACGAATTTGGATTACATTTGTGATGATATGCCAAATTGCAGTTTATTTGTATTTTTAAAAATAGGTATGAAATAAGGATAAGGTATCAATTACACTAATTTTGAATTAAAAATACTAAACTAGAGGCAAATATGGATGAGAGCGCTTCAACAGGTAAAAGCGAACAAGTTTTTGATCCGTTAAGAATCATGGGTATTTTTTGGGCCGCGTTTGGCACAATCGTGTTGAGCGCCACTGCTTTTATTAGAGTAACTCCGCGGGTGCCGTTGTTTCAAGGCGTAGTGACCAATCTAATAGCAGGGGGCATTTTGCTCGCAGCCGGGGTGCTTTGTTTATTAAAGGCCAAATCGAATAAGCAAAAAGAAAGCACCAAATCTTAATGATTGAAAACGAGTGATAGGAGATAACATTGATCAATTCTCAAATAAAAATTTGGACAGTCATGTTGCTTTCATGTCTGGCGCTTTTGGGCTTCGGATGTAATAAAAAAGTCGCACCGCATATGCCGATTCCGACGCCTCAACAGCTTGATTGGCAAGAGGCCGAATTGCTTATGTTCATTCATTTTGGTATTAACACATTTACCGATCGTGAATGGGGGGATGGCACAGAAGATCCGTCGCTTTTCAACCCCGTAAAATTGGATGCACGACAGTGGGTTAGCATCGCCAAAGAAACCGGATTTAAATATATCATTCTCACCGCCAAGCATCACGACGGTTTTTGCTTATGGCCGAGTAAATACACAGAACACTCAGTGAAAAATAGCCCCTGGAAAGACGGCAACGGCGACGTAGTTCGTGAGTTTGTCGATGCTTGTCACGAAGCAGGTATTAAAGTTGGATTGTACCTGTCCCCCTGGGATCGAAACGCCCAGTGTTATGGGGACTCGCCAAAATACAATCAGTTTTACAAAAATCAATTGACAGAGCTATTGACCAATTATGGCGATGTCGCTGAAGTTTGGTTCGATGGCGCTTGCGGTGAAGGACCAAATGGTAAAAAACAGGAATACGATTGGCAGGGCTATTTTCAAGTTATCAGAACGCTTCAACCCAAAGCGCTGATCGCTATTTCCGGTCCGGATATTCGCTGGGTGGGTAACGAAGATGGTGTGGCCAGAGAAACAGAATGGAGTGTGCAGCCACCACATCCGGTTCGTCATTTTGGGATTAAAGACGATGTCTGGAATCCAGCCGAATGTGATGTTTCGATTCGACCCGGTTGGTTTTGGCATGAAGCAGATGATTCAAAGGTAAAATCACTGGATCACTTGCTTGATATTTATTATAAATCTGTCGGCCGTAATAGTGTGATGTTACTGAATGTACCGCCAAATAATCAGGGATTATTTGCTGAAGAAGACATTCAACGCCTGAAAGAACTGCGGGCAGTACTGGATGAATCGTTCAAAGTTAATTTAGCTGCCGGCAAGCACGTTCAGGCCAGCTCTGTCAGAGCTTCAGGGAAAAAATATAGCGCGCAGAATATTGCCGATGAAAATCCAGCTACATTTTGGACGACTCACAACGAAGTGACAAACGGGTGGCTTGAAATAGATTTTGGAGAAGACATTCAATTCAACGTTGTAAAAACCGAAGAAATGATTTCTTTGGGACAACGAGTGGAATCATATCGAATTGACATTTGGAATGGTACTGATTGGCAAACCATTAAAAACGGCACGACAATCGGGCATAAAAAGCTTGATCGTGTCGAACCGGTAACAACAAGCAAAGTCCGATTTGTTATTGAAAAAGCACGCGCATGTCCGATAATTCGGGAATTCGGTTTATATCTCGCATCAAATACTGGGGGAGGCGCAACAGAATTCCATAAGAAATAAAGGATATTCCTGACAAACGAACGAAAAAATGTTCGATTGATGCGCACACGAATTCAATTTAATTTTACTTAAATTGGAGAAATAATTATGAGAAAAATAAGTTACTGGTTGATCGTTGTTTCACTTGTCTTAATCGCAAACAATATTTGGTCCCAGGAAATGACCTACTTTGAAGTTATAGATAATACAAGTGTTGGATTGACAGTAACCCCTTTCGAGAAAGGGGGATTGGCCTTGGCAGATATTGATCGAAATGGTTACCCGGATATCTTTTGCCTGTGCTGGCATGAACCGGGATACAGTCGAATTTATATTAACACGGATGGATATTTTCAGGATATCACTGATCAAAGTCCTCTGCAACAAATTGAAAGTAATGAAATTGGAACATGCACTACTTTGTGGGTTGATTTTGATAATGATGGCGATAAAGATCTGTCGATGGCGACTAAAGAAACCATTCATTTACTGCGTAACGATGATAATGTATTTAATGAAGTTTCCGAAGAAATGGGTTTCGTAGCGCCAAAACCGCCCGGATGGATTACAGAATGGGATTGTAATACCTGTGGCTGGGCTGATTATGATGTAGACGGCGATCTTGACTGTGTGATCAGTCAGCTAAACAATCCAAATCTGTACTTGTTTCGAAACGATGGTGATCATTTCACAAATGTTGCAACTGAATCTGGTCTTGATGCCGTCACGGAAGATGAAGAGTTATGGCGGTCTGTTTTTACAGATTTTGATCTTGATGGTGATCCGGATTTGGTAGGCAGGAGACGCATTATGCGAAATGATGATGGCTATTTTATAGATATTACCGGAGAGCTTGGGCTTCCCGAAAACGGAAACTACTGGTACAGAAGATTTTTCGATTACGACAATGATGGCGACCTCGATTTTTTTAAGGCATCCAGAAGCGTTGAAGAAGATACTGAATTTGATGAACTTTGGGAAAATCAAGATGGTGTGTTTGTTAACGTAAGCAATGAAGTCGGATTTATTTCTCAGAATTTACGGCATCGTGGAATGACATTTGGCGATTTCGATAATGATGGCGATCAGGATATTTTTATGGATGGCGGCACTGCTGCTGGTTACGACAACCTGTTTATTAATGATGAAGTGGCGCCGGGCGAGCGCGGTTTTGCAGATGTTGCCGAGTTCGCTGGAATCGCAAAAACAGGTGATCGCAAAGGCTGTGGATTCTTCGACTATAATCGTGATGGATTCCTGGATATTTACATGCCTTCGGCTGAGTTTAATCACATTTTATACCAGAATTCAGCGGATAACGGAGCAAACTGGGTGGGATTTATCCTGGAAGGAACAGTATCGAATCGTGATGCCGTGGGCAGCCTGGTGACGTTATATACACCGGAAAAGACGCAGATACGATTAACACGCTGCGGGGATAATCATTACCATCAATACAATCCCTGGGTGCATTTCGGCATTGGTTACGAGACGGCAATCGATTCGGTGGTCATTCGCTGGCCGCTTGGAGAAAGGCAGACGTTGACGGATGTGGCAATTAATCAATATCATGAAGTAAAAGAAGGGGAAGAGACTGCAGTTGAACGGATAAAAGACGAAACGACGCCAACCTCATTTCGATTGAAGCAGAATTATCCCAATCCGTTCAATCCGGTCACCACTATCCAATATGACATCATCAATGATTCACACGTCTCCTTGACAATTTATAATTTGCATGCAGATGAAATAGCCTCGTTAGTGAACGATCGTTTTCAACCAGCAGGAAGCTACAGTGCAACATGGAATGGAAAAGATAGCAACGGAAATGTCGTTTCTTCCGGAATTTATGTCTATCAGTTGCGAACTGTTAACTCTTTGGAAATGAAAAAAATGACGCTTATTAAATAGCAACTTAGATTGGGACAAATCTATCGATGAATAGCAGCAGAAGACAATTTTTGAAATTAATGGGAGCCGGTTTAGCTTGCGGGACTGGCTCCATTAATGCACTATCAGCCACTCTATCTTCAGATAAATCCGCAAACCAACGCGACATGATTTTTGGATGGACAACCTGCCTGACATATCAAACCGAAAACAGGAAATTGGGCTACGATTATTTCAGCAGCCTGCTGAATGAAATGAAAACACATGGCATGACGCGATTAATTGTGATGATGGCGAGTCATGGTTATTTTTCTCCGGGAAATCATGGGCTTGCATGGCCGGTTAAAAATCCAAAATTGAAACCGCAATTGGACGAAAATGCAGTGAATGCTAATGAACAGACTGAGTTCTTTTCAAGGATCATTGAGAAAGCACATCAATTGGGCATTCAGGTGTTTATCGAAATCAAATATCTTGGGATGATCGGTGTTCGAGAAGGCTATCCGGGAATTGAATTCCTGACCAAACAAAATGGTGATTACACATCCAAAATTCCGCAGGACGCCAGCGAATATGAGCGGAATGCTATCGAAACCCTTCATATCTGCTGCGATAGCGAACCGGCGCATCAATACATGCGCGATAAGATTCAGGATGTTTTGGAGCGTTACATTAATCTTGATGGTATTGTGCTGGAACATCCATCCTACACCGGAGAATCATGCTATTGCCAAAGTTCACAACAGAAGCTAATCCATGATACCGGAAAAGACAGAGATACGATTGATAAAGAATCGCTGATCGAATGGAAAAGTTTTCGTATTCGCGATCGCTTGATTGATCTAAAAAAATTGGTAAAAAGCATTAATCCGAAGTTTCACTTTGGTTTTTATACCGGTGTGCCTTCAACCGATGGAGATATTGCCGGGTATCAAAATAACCGGGGACATCGCACCGAAACATTGTCTGAGGTCGGTTTCGATTTTGTATTGCCGTATTGTGAAGGCCGCAATCGTGATAAAGAGCCGGAAATGATTCAAAAGGTGATTGATCATTTGGCACCACTGGATATTTATATGCATACAACAATCCGTCGGGATATGCCGCGCCATTATAACCTTCCACCCAAAGGACCGGAATACGTGAAAAACATCATCAAATGGGCAAAGGAATTTCACAGGAATAATGCGCGGTTTCTGGGAATGAGTTTCTTCAATGAAGTGAAAATTCCGGAAGAAAACAGGCAAGCGGTTTATGATTCGATCTGAAATAATTAAATTACAAAAATCATAAAACTTATAATTGAATTTCGAAAATTAATAAAAACAACAGGCCACTTTCATGAAAAAAATAATCTTTTTACTAATTGTAAGTATGTGCTGTTCCTGCTCAAAAATATTAATAAAGCAAAATGAAAACATTATGTCCAAAATAAATTTAGTTCCAAAACCGTTGCTCATTGAAGAAAAAGACGGCGATTTTTATCTCAGTTCTGAAACGCGATTAATAATTAAATCATCTTTGCCGGAAGCGGCAGAAGTGGGGAATTATTTAGCAGACAAGATTCAAACTTCCACAGGAATCGTTTTAAAAACCGGCAATGCGGTGAATGATTCTGACCAAGAAAAAGTTATCACGCTCTACAGCGAAGTTAACGATGAAACCGTGGGCGATGAAGGATACATACTGGATGTTCATCCAACTCAAATAACAATTCGAGCCAGGCATCCAGCCGGATTGTTTTATGGTGTCCAAACCCTGCTGCAATTGTTTCCACCGGAAATCTACATTAGTGAACGTGTTAAATCACCGATTACCTGGAAGGCGCCCGCTGTTCATATTGTAGACAAGCCTCGATTTTCCTGGCGTGGAATGCATCTGGATGTATGCCGGCATTTCTTTCCAAAGGAGTTTGTAAAAAAGTACATCGATTACCTGGCCTATCACAAGATGAACACATTTCACTGGCATCTTACCGATGATCAGGGCTGGCGGATCGAAATTAAAAAGTATCCGAAATTGACGGAAATCGGCGCCTGGCGTGCGGATCGGCCAGGAATATCATGGAACAAGTGTGAGCCACAACAGCCAAATGAAGAAGCGACCTATGGCGGATTTTATTCGCAGGATGATGTAAAAGAAATAATCGAATACGCCCGCCTGCGGTTTGTTACAATTGTTCCTGAAATCGAGATGCCCGGGCATGCAATTGCCGCGTTGGCTGCCTATCCGCAATATTCGTGCACAGGCGGCCCGTTTACTGTGGCCACTGGAAGTGTCGACTGGACAAATGCTAACATATTTTGTGCCGGAAATGACAGTACGTTTGCATTTCTGGAAAATATTTTGAGCGAAGTGATTGATCTGTTTCCGGGAAAATATATCCATATTGGCGGCGATGAAGCTGGCAAAGCCAAATGGAAAAATTGTCCGAAATGCCGGCAACGTATTGCCGATGAAGATTTGAAAGACGAACATGAGCTTCAGAGCTATTTTATAAATCGTATTGGAAATTTTGTCGCATCAAAAGGTAAGCAAATTATCGGTTGGGACGAAATTCTCGAAGGCGGCCTGGCTACCGGCGCGACAGTCATGTCGTGGCGCAGTGTTGCAGGAGGTATTCACGCCGCTCAATTGGGTCAGTATGCGGTTATGACGCCAAAAACACATTGTTATTTCGATTACTATCAACGTGATGCACAGTTGGAACCAGAAGCGATTGGCGGTTTCCTGCCATTGGAAAAAGTAATTGAGTTTGAAGCTGTTCCGAATGAATTAAACGCAGAACAGGCAAAATTCATTCTGGGAGGACAGGGCAATCTGTGGAGTGAATATATTGCTACGCCGGAACATGCTGAATATATGGCGCTCCCGCGTATGTGCGCGTTGGCCGAAGCAGTTTGGACGACAAAGGAACAGCGAAATCCAAACGATTTCATGAATCGGATAATGTTCCATTACCTTCGGCTGGATGCCCTTAACATCAATTATTGTGAACCGCCGTTGTCCGGTTTCGATACCCAAAACGCATTTATCAATGAAGCTAGTGTTGAAATCAGAAATCCCCGGCCTTATGGCGTTATCCATTACACGCTGGACGGCTCCGATCCCAACGAACTTTCGCCGGTTTACACTCATCCGATCAAGTTAACAAATACAACGACCATGAAAACAGCGCTCATCTCCCCGAGTGGGAAGCGAAGTAATATTCAGACGGCCTTCTTTGAAAAGCAGGTACCTCGCAAATCCGCTCAACAAGTAGAGCTTAAGCCCGGATTAAAATTCAAATATTATGATTTGGAGTCGCGAATACAATCAACCGCAGACCTGGAAAAGTATTCAATTTCGCAGACTGGAACGATCAGCCAATTCATTTTTCCTCCTATTAATAAGCTAATCAATTTTGGCGTTGTTTATTCCGGTTATATTGAAATTCGCTCGACAGGTGTGTACAAATTTACGACAACATCGGACGATGGCAGCCGATTGTTTATCGGAGACAAATTAATCGTGGACAATGATGGTGATCATGGCGACACTGATCGACATGGGGAGATCGCACTGGAAAAGGGGTGGCATCCGATTCGGGTTGAATTTTTTCAGGCTGGTGGCGGCAAAACGTTGGTCGTTTCTTATGAAGGCCCGGGAATTCCAAAAAGTGAAATACCTGCGGATGTATTATCGCAAACCAGTAACTAATAAATTGTGGCTTAAGGATAAATGCACTTCAGACAGAAATAGAGTAGAGTTTTGCTATGGATTCCAGGGAACGCGTTTTTAAAACATTATCACATCAGGAACCGGACCGAATTCCAATCGACTACTGGGCAGCGAATGAAGTAAACGCTACATTGCTTAAACATTACGGCTTTTCCACACGGGACGAGTTGCTTGATCATTTTGATGTTGATTTTTGGTACATCGACGGACCCAAATATGTCGGCCCGAAATTAGGCGTGCGATCGGATGGTTCACAAGAAGATCACTTTGGCGTTCCCAGGAAAACGGTTATCTATGGCGATGGCCCAAATACCGGCGAGTACAAAGAAGTAGTGGATTTTCCGTTGGCAAATGCAACTTCGGTTGATGAAATAGAGAACTACACAAAGTGGCCAACAGCGGAGTGGTTTGATTATGAGTGTGTCCGGGCGCAGGCGCGAGAAGCGATGGAAAAAGGGAAAGTAGTTATGTTTATGGGGGATCGTCTCAATCGTTGCGCTCAGTTAAAGCCTGCGATGTATGTTCGGGGCGTCGAGCAAATTTTAATTGATACATTGATGAATCCGGAAATTGCAGAGACCATTATCAGGCGGATAAATGAATTTTACGTGGAATATTGCAAACGCACGCTTGAAGCTGGCGAAGGAAATATCGACATTTTATTCACGGGCGACGATTTTGGAACGCAAACCAACACGTTTGTTTCAGTTGACGCCTGGCGTCAGTTCCTGCGTGACGGATTTAAACGATTCATCGATATTGGCCATCAATTTGGCTGCCAGGTAGCGCATCATACATGTGGAAGCGTTTATCCACTGATTCGGGATTTTATTGAATGCGGGCTGGATATTCTAAATCCATTGCAGCCGTTTGTTACGAATCTGGATCATGCACAAGTGAAACGAGAGTTTGGCGATCAGCTTTGTTTTCATGGCGGCGTATCGATTCAGAAAACAATGCCGCAGGGTTCACGAGATGATGTACTAAATGAGGTCCAAAATCTGGCGCGCAATCTGGCGCCAGACGGGGGATATATATTTTGCACTGCCCATAATATACAGGTGGACACGCCATTACAAAATATCGAAACATTGTTTCGTGCATACAGAGAGTTTGGCATTTATCACTAATTATTCAATTTAACTTTGATTAGCAAAAAGGAGCCGTTAATGAATTTTGCATTTTGTTTAGAGATGTTGTATTCAGACCTGCCTTTTATCGACAGGTTGGCCCAGGCTAAAAAGGATGGCATTAATTCAATTGAATTTTGGGATTGGCGAAACAAAGATTTGAGAGCATTAAAAGATGAAATGCAAAAACTGGAAATGAAAGTTTGCAACATCAGCGGCAATCGTAATTTCGGAATGATCGATCCACATGAAAAAAATGATTTTCTAAATGAAGTAAAACAAACGGCAGTTGCAACGAAAGAACTGGATTGCCCCACGCTCATGTTACTCGTGCAAAAATTAGAACAACCCGACAATCGCGGAAAACTTCCTTCTGTTGCGCTTTCATATGAAGAAATTGAAGCAAACATAATTACTATCGGAAAAGAAATCGGGAAAATTGCGGATGAATTGAATTTGAATATAGTGATTGAGCCATTGAATGACGCGCTCGATCATCACGATTACTTGCTTAATTCTTCGGCAATGGGCTTTCGTATTATTAAAGCAATAAACCATCCCCGCGTGAAATTGCTGTACGACATCTACCATATGGCGATGCAGGATGAGGATATCTTTGGAGACGTTGAGAACAATCTTCAACAAATCGGGTATTTTCATATCGCCGACAAGCCCGGACGTAATGAACCTGGCACCGGTGAAATAGATTATACGAGAATGCTTGAGGTATTAAAACAGAAGAATTACCAGGGAACAGTGGGTTTTGAATTAGCGCCGCGTTATGATACCGATCGCGCGGTAAAAGCTATTTTTAAACTTATCAATCATGTATAGCTGAATGTCAATAAGTTAAGATTAAATTATGGTATTCGTGGAAAATTTCACCCTTCGACTTCGCTCAGGGTGAAGTCTGCGACAGCTTCATACTGAGCGAAGTCGAAGTATGAAGCTTGACAAGACTTTTGATACAGCCCCGCAGGTCAGAATTAGATGGATGTTCGAAGGTGGGTATATAATTTCCACTACTATTTTGAATAGGATTGAAATGAAAGCAATAAAAATGTACCTGATCGTTGTTTTTGCTATCTATTCATCAAGCGCGTGTTGGAGTCAAACAGAAACCGCCCAATTAAATTTCACAATTCTGGATAAAGACAGCCAGCAGCCAATTCCAGCCAAGCTTGTATTCACTCAAGGAGAAAATGATAACATTGATCTTGGCATTCCTGAAACGTTCGCACTGGCGCCTGAAGGCAACGGTTTTTATACTGCTTTGGGAAAAGGGGAAGTCAATATTCCGGTTGGCGAATATACGATCTATGTATCGCGGGGAATGGAATATTCAATTGATAAGAAAACGATCAATTTTGAAAAGAACGCCGTGATAAATCAAATATGGACAATTGAACGTGAGATTAATCCGCCTGGTTTTGTTGGCGCGGATGTACATATGCATACGACGAACAGTGATGGGCATTGCTCCCCTGAAGAGCGCGTTTCATCACTAGTTGGTGAAGGCGTTGAATTTGCGGTGGCAACGGATCATAATTTTGTCACTGATTTTATGCCTGAAGTCGAGAAACTAAACGTCGGTAAATATCTAACTACATGCCCAGGGAATGAACTATCAGCAAGTATTGGACATTTTAATATTTACCCAATTCCGCCAAATACAAAACCCTTTGATCACAGCCCGCAGGATGCACACGTGCTGTTTAGTTATCGGGATAATTTGCCTGCTCCCACAGTGAATCAAGTCAATCATCCTCGCCGGGGCGATTATTATTTTGCAAAAATGAAAATTGAACCTGTAACAGGTAAAAGTTCAAATCCATTATTTTCGGATAATTTTGAAGCGCTGGAGATAATGAACAACACATACGGCTGGGGATTGTTTACCGGCCCCCCCAATAAGATATCTGTTTGGGACGAATGGTTAAACTACTTAAACAGCGGATTCCGGTTTACTGGTGTTGGGAATACTGATACCCATCATCTGCTAAGCATGCCTGTTGGGACGCCCAGAAATTATATTGCCAGCCCCACCGATGATCCAGCGCAACTAGATCCGTATTTAATGGCGGGAAATATTATCAAGCATAAAGTGACCGTCGCCCGCTATGTTTTTGTTAATTTATCGGTAAATGAGAAATGGCCGGTTGGCTCTGATGTTATCGATACGGATGGCGCTGTGGACATCCGAATTGAAATGGCCGCTCCCTCCTGCGCAAAGGTCGATGAAGTGACGCTTTACGGCAACGGTCGTGAAATATGGACGGAGGAAATTCCAGCCTATGAAGGGACTTTAGATTATAGTAAAAAAATCACTATCGAACCAGCGCTCGACACCTGGTATGTGGTAAAAGCCGAAGGAAGTCAATCCTTGTGGCCAATCGTCCCGGATCAGAACGGCCTTGCTGTTACTCCTGTCGGTTTTACAAATCCTGTATGGATAGATATCGATGGAAACGGTTTTGAGACGGAGCGTGATCGGGCAAAGCAATTTGTTGAAAAACATACAAAAGATCCGGATGATTTTAGATCCGCTTTACAAAATACGGACTGGTGGCTTCAGCGACAAATTACGGCGATCCTGCCAAAAGACAGTGAATTTGAATCGATAATGATCGAAACATTTCTGCTATCGAAATTCAAGATTGCGCGGCAATATGCATATTCACGGCTGAATGAAAAAGCGGACATCAGCAACATCGCGTTGCTAAAAAATGCGAAACAGCATATTAGTGACGAGAATGAACGAATGCTGGTGGACACATACATCGCACAGTTAGGTCCGAAAACTGAATTGATTGATTTCATGTTCGATCATGTCATTAATTCGGCTTCGGACCTCCGCATGGAACAATGCAACATATTAGCGACGAACACATATCCAACACAATGGCAAGTGGTTGGACCATTCAACAATGAAGGCACCGCTGGTCTGAATGTATCACACGCGCCTGAAGATAGAATTGATTTTGGTGAATCATACAATGGCAAGGGGGGAGCGCCGATTCAATGGCGGCATGTAAAGGCTGTAAAAAATGGTTATATCGATTTCACACTATATATTTCAGATAAAGATCACTCACTTGCTTATGCATACGCCCGGATTCAAAGTTCCGAAAAATTTAAAACTGTATTATGTTTTGGGAGTGATGATGGCGCAGCAATTTGGCATAGCGAAAAAGAAATTTATCGAAATTTAAACAGGCGGAGCGCTAAGCGTTGTAACGATGTTATTCCTGTTGAATTGGAACAAGGCGAAAATGAATTTCTCGTAAAGGTTGAGAACGGCACGGGCGGCTGGGGATTTTATTTTGAGATATTTGATCCGCTTGATTATGTGGTTCACTAATTCAATTATTAGACATTCTCATGCATCGACTTCGCTTAGCATGAAGTTTCGCTATTATTTCACACAGAGCAAAGTCGAAGTGTGAAATTAAACCATAATTTTTACTTTTTAAGAATATAAAAATTGGAGTTTGCTGTGAAGATCAAACATATTTTAATCTACCTTATATTGTTAACATTAGTCCTGTCATGCTCTTTTATGGAAAGCGGAACGTCGCAGCTCAATTTTATGATTGTTGATGAAGCGACTCAGCAGCCCATACCGGGGAAGCTCGTTTTTACAAAAGGGGAGAATGATCAGATTGATCTCAACATTCCGGAAACCTTTGGTCTAGCTCCGGAAGAAAACGGTTTTTTTACTGCATTTGGCAAAGGAGAAGTGAGCGTCCCTGCCGGAACATATACGATTTATGCATCCCGTGGAATGGAATATTCCATTGATAAGAAAACGGTGAAATTGAAGAAAAATACGGTGGTCGAACAGAAATGGATCATTAAACGGGAAATTGACCCGACCGGATATATCGGAGCCGATTTACATATGCATACTTACAATAGCGATGGCCATTGTAATGAGCAGGAACGCGTAACCGGACTGATTGGTGAGGGGATTGAATTTGCAGTCGCCACGGATCATAATTTTGTGACGGATTATGACACCGCTGAACAAAAACTTGATGTCAGTAATTTGATTGCAACATGTCCGGGAAATGAATTGAGCACACCAATCGGGCATTTCAATATTTATCCATTACCAGTCGGCACGGAACCGTTCAATCACAAAGTCCATGACGGTAATGTTGTCATGAGCTATCGGGATGGTTTACCGAGTCCGGTGATTAATCAAGCCAACCATCCACGTTGGGATGGCATTGATTATTTTGGACATCTGGGTGTGGAGCCAATTACCAGCGAAACCACAAATCCTTTGTTTTCATGGGATTTTGAAGCCATGGAAATCATGAACGAAACGATCGGATGGGGATTGCTAACTGGTCCCGGCAACAAACTTTCGGTTTGGGATGACTGGTTCAACATGTTAAATAAAGACTTTCGCGTAACAGGCGTGGGCAACAGCGATAGCCATGTGCTGCTTTCGATGCCCGCAGGCTGGCCGCGCAATTACATTGCCAGCGCTACTGAAAATCCGGGTGAATTAGATTCCTATGCGCTAACAGAAAACATTATCCAACACAAGGTCTCAGTAGCACGCGGCGTTTTTGTTAATCTGTTGGTGAATGGACAACCGATTGGCTCTCAAGTCGTTGACACCGATAGTGCGATAGATATCCACATTGAAGCATTGGCGCCATCGTGGGTGAAAGTTGATAAAATTACACTCTATGGAAACGCCCGGGAAGTTTGGTCAGAGGAAATTGAAGCCCAGGAAGGCGCGTTAAAGTATAGCAAAGACCTGCAACTCAAACCCGAAGTGGACGCCTGGTACCTCGTGAAAGCGGAAGGCAGTCAATCGTTATCGCCAATTATCCCTGATCAGTATGAAATTCCGGTGACGCCGGTTGGTTTCACCAATCCTGTCTGGGTGGATATCGATAAAAATGGCTTTGAAGCTGAGCGCTACCGAGCGAAGCGATTTATCCAGCAATATGGAAATGACGCTGAAAGTTTCAAATCTGCATTGTCGAACGCTGATTGGTGGCTGCAACGGCAAATTCTGGCGCTGGTGCCCAAAGACAGCGATTTGGAATGGGTAATGATCAACAATTTTCTTTCATCTGATAAACAATTGGCGCGCAAATTCGCCTACGCCCGCATCGATGAAATAGCCGATACCAGCAACATTCAACTATTAAAATCGATCCGAACTGATATTATGGATGAAAATGAGCGGCTATTGTTGGACACGTACATTGCGAAAATGGGTCGAAGGTCGGCGCTGATGGATTTTATGTTTAAGCGGATTATTAATTCTGAAAAGCCGTTGCGATCGGAGCAATGCAACATCCTGTCAATGGAGCAATATCCGAAGGAATGGCAATTGATTGGCCCGTTCGAAAATGAAGGCGACGCCGGGCTAAATATCGCTTATGCGCCGGAATTAAAACTCGGCGCGCTTGAATCGTGCGTCGGCAAACGCGATAACGACGTGCATTGGCAAACACAGACGACGCAGGCCGACGGCTTTGTCGATTTTACGATGATTACCAATGATGTCGACAACTCGCTTGGGTACGCCTGGGGTAGTATTCAAACCGCCGAATCATTTAAAACGGTCCTGTTTTTTGGCAGCGACGACGGCGCGGCCATCTGGCACAATGGGAAGGAAATCTACCGGAAATTGATCCGCCGCGGCGCGCATGAATACGATGAATGTTTACCAATTACGCTCGTTAAAGGCGAAAATAAGTTCCTCGTAAAAGTCGAAAACAGACGCGGCACGTGGGATTTCCATTTTCAGCTTTTTGACCCGTTGAATAAATTGACTCAATAGAAGCACGAATTGTGAATCGGCGCGGTGTTGATGGTCATATTCCGGATTTCGGTTTGTGTTAATAGCAAAAAATGTCTTTCGAAAAGCGGGAACTCGTTCATCAGGGAGATTTAATGATTTTCAAAACTTTCAAACTTATTTTGATTTCACTAGCACTGTTTTCATCCGCCGTATTCGCCAATTTCCCGGCATACGTGGAATTGAATGTCGGCGAGTCCGTCAAAATTGATAATTACCCGGAAATAACGCTGGTTTCCAAACGAGTCGTTTATTTTGATTCCACGCACAACCGGATTGGCGCAGCGGACATCACGCTGAAGGTCGGCAACGAAACGGTTGTCGCCCCGGTTGGATATGAAAGTCCCGATGTCATTGCGCGAAACGCTCGTATCGGAGCGGAGCTCGTCAGCGACTATGAAAAGGATTTTACAAACCAACGCTTTCATCTTATTAAGGATGCCCGCATCAGGATTTCAAACGCGAACGAACCGCTCATGCCGAAAAATTCGCATGTCTATCCATTAGACACGCCGTGGAACAGCGGATTCCGGACGCAGGGATGGTTGTGCGTCTGTTTCAATATAAACATTCTCGAAGGCAATGAGGAAATGAAAGCGCAGCGCTATCACGATGGCTGGGATATCGGCGTATGGGAAGGACAATTGGTGCGGTCGGTCTGCACCGGAACTGTCGTATCCCCGGATGATTATCCTGATTTTATTGAGACCGGATTGCTCTACAACAAAAACGACGCCCGGGTCGGTCCCAATCCGTTTTTGGTTAAGCCAGACAATGCGCCGGTTCTCTATTATTACACGCACATGAGCGGCCTGGCCCGGGATTTCAAAGCCGGCGACATCATTAAAAAAGGCGAGCCGCTCGGTTACGCCAGCTCGCGCGGCAGTTCGGGCGGCTGGTACCATTTGCATTTCAGCATCATTCATCTGGAAAAAAAAGTGCATGTAAATCCGTATCCATATCTTAAAGAGTGGTACGAAGAGTCGCAACCACAGAATCAGGATTTTATGAATGAATTTGATGTTTACTATCATCCGGAATTGAGCGCTGAAAAGGAGCAATTCGAACAAAATGTAGTCGCCAATAAAATAGAGCCGACTCGTCACTTCCGAAGCGATGTGCACGGCGTTGTCCATGTCAGAGAAGCGGTCGCCAAAGCGCCGCACGCGGGTTTGAATCATGTTATTTTCTATCAATTCGCGGTATTGAAGGGACAGTTTAAGGTTGACGATGCGATGGATGGCGAATTGTGGTTTGGGCATACGGGAAAGGCGCGCGTTTATCTGAATGGAACGAAAGTATACGATGGTGAAAATAATAATCCGTATCATCGCAGTAAGCAGCCGTTCCAATGGGACTCTGTAATGATGCAGGTGCAATTCAATCAAGGCTTAAATGAAGTGATCATCGCGATTGAACAAACAAATCCATTCTGGTCATTCTCAATCCGGCCGCGCAATCGCTTGGGAATTCCATTAAATTAGAAGGATTGTCATGAAGTATCAAAAAATATTGATAACGATTATCTGTCTACTCATTATTTTTTCGACATGTGTATTAGCCCAGGATGAACCGGAGAATTTAAACGTCCTGGATCGTTGGCTCGTGTGGAGCAATAGCCACAATTTACTCGAACTCGAATTGTATAAACAGGCGTGTGTTTATCTCGATCAGAGAGAAGTAGATATTGCCAAATTGGAGACGCAAGCGGATTGGCAGCAGCGGCAGCAAAAGGTTAAAGATACCCTGATGGAAATTGTGGGACCCTTTCCGGAAAAAACACCATTAAATCCACAAATTACTGAAATCGCGCAACGGGACGGATACCGTATTGAAAAAGTTATCTTTGAATCGATGCCCGGTTACTATGTTTCCAGTTGTTTGTTCGTTCCGAATGGAATTACAGAGAAGACACCAGCGATATTGAAAGTCAGCGGCCATTCGATTCTTTCCTTCCGCCGAGAAGCCTATCAGCAGGTCATTCTCAATCTTGTCAAAAAAGGTTTCATCGTATTCGCCATCGATCCAATGGGGCAGGGCGAGCGCATTCAATATACCGATGAAGAGAAGACGACGGTTGGCATTCCGATTGATAAACCGACTCACGAACATTCATTTGCCAATAATCAATGCCTGTTGTCAGGTTCGTGTGCAGCCAGATACTGGATTTGGGATGGCATGCGCGCTATTGATTACCTCATGACACGTGATGAGGTCGATACATCACGAATCGGCGTTACCGGTCTTTCCGGCGGCGGCACACAAACTGCTTATATTGCTGCGTTTGATGAACGTGTGAAAGCGGCAGCTCCGGCAGGCTATATTTGCGGCTACAGAAAATTATTGGGCATGATCGGGCCGCAAGATGGGGAACAGATTTTTATCGATGGTGAAGCACGCGGTTTGGATCACGCGGATTTAATCGAGGTTTTTGCGCCCAAGCCATATTTAATTGTAGCGACCACGCGGGATTATTTTAATATCGACGGCGCGCGTGCGACATTCCGTGAAGCGGGACGCGCATATCAGGCGTTAGGCAACGCCGAAAATCTGCAGATCACTGTGGATGATTTTAAGCATGGCTACACCAAAAAGAATCGGGAAGCTGTGTATGCATTTTTCATGAAGGCATTTCAGGTGCCAGGCAACGCTTCGGAAGAAGATGTCGAATATCTGACTGTGGAAGAATTGAATGTGACGCCGACCGGCCAGATCGCTTCCTATTTAGATGCGGAGACAATATCGAGCGTGAATAAATCCGAAACGGAATTGCTTGTTCAAAATCTGGAAGAAAACAGAAAACAGATGGAATCTCATCTCCAACGTGTCAGAGCAAAGGCGAAAGAGTTGTCCGGATTTATTGCGCCGTCGGGAGACATACAGATCACTTTTCGTGGACGCTATCACCGCGATGGCTATTCGGTCGAGCTGTACGCCATTCACGGCGAGGGCGATTATGTGATTCCCATCCTGCTGATGGTCCCGGATGGCGAAGGCTCCTTTCCGGCTGTGGTTTATCTGAATCCCGAAGGAAAAGCTCGGGACGCGGCGCCGGGCGGACGGATTGAACAGATCGTAAAACAGGGAATGATTGTCGCGGCGGCGGACGTGATCGGTGTAGGCGAGACGTCAATTGATTCTGATTATCCCGGCAGACCGTCGTACGGCGCTGTTATTCTGGGCCGAAGCATTGTCGGCATTCACGCGGGCGACATTGTGCGCGTGGTAAATATGTTGAAAAGCAAGGACAATGTCGACGCGGCAGCCATCAACGCGGTGGCGTACAATGAATTGTGCCCGGCTTTACTGCATGCAGCCGTGTTTGAACCAGCGATCCATAAAACAGCATTGATTGGCGCGCCGCTGTCGTATCAGGAAATCGTTAGCCAGAGAATTTATTGCTACAGTCTCGGTTTCCAATGGGGCGTCCCCAAAGCGTTAACGGCGTATGATTTTCCAGATTTGATTGGCTGTGTGGCGCCGCGAAAATTGCTATTGGCCGACTTAAACGATTGTAAAAAAGAATCGGCCTCGGCGCAACTTGTGAAACGGGAATATACATTTCCTCGTGCGGTGTATGCTCAAACGGGCGTTTCCGGTAATTTAAAAGTCGAAAAGTGGACTGCTGACAGAAATATAAATGAAATTATTGAATGGCTGGTGAAGTAGATTGAGCCGATATTCTCGGAAGTATTTAGAAACCGAAGCGAAATCACGAGACAAATTAATGATTCAAATCAACAAGAAAATAGCCGCTGTTGTCTGGGCAACCTTCTTCATATTCGAGTGCGTCACTCTGCATGCACGTGTTGATAATTTTATTGCGCACAAATATAGCGAGGGTGATTTCAGACTTGTTGATCAGCAAAAATCGGCTGTAATTTATTTCGACCAAAACGATTATAAAGTCGTGGATATCGCTGTGCATCTGTTGGCTGACGATATTCGGAATGTCACGGGAATTACTCCTCAATTGACTGCCAATTGGGATGAAGTTAATTCCAATGTTGTGATCATTGGTACAATTGGCCGTAACGACATCATTGATGACCTTATTAAAACGGGTAGGATAGATGCATCGAGGATCGATGGTCAATGGGAAAGTTATGCGCTGCAGGTTATTGAAAGTCCAACTACGAAAATTCAGTCAGCATTAGTCATTTTCGGTAGCGACAGGCGGGGAACGGCGTACGGTGTATTCGAACTGTCGAAGCAAATAGGTGTTTCGCCCTGGTATTGGTGGGCAGATGTTCCCTTTCTACAAAAAGATAGGCTTATTATTGAGCACGGATTTTACTCCGATGGCCCGCCATCTGTAAAGTTCCGTGGCATTTTTATCAATGATGAAGATTGGGGATTAAAGCCCTGGGCCTCCAAAACATTCGATCCCGGCCTTGGCGACATTGGTCCTAAAACGTATCGGCGCATATTTGAACTGCTGTTGCGGCTAAGAGCGAATCATTGTTGGCCGGCGATGCATGAATGCATCAAACCGTTCAATTATTATCCGGAAAATAAACAAATCGCTGATGATTATGCGATTGTCATGGGCTCAGCCCATTGCGAGCCATTGTTGTTCAATAACGCTACGGAATGGAACTCAAATACGATGGGCGAGTGGCGCTATGATACCAATAGTGAGTCAATTTGTGATGTCCTGGACAGGCGTATAGCTGAAAATGGAAAATTCGAAAATGTGTATACTGTCGGCATGCGGGGATTGCATGACGCGGCAATGCGTGGTAATCTGAAACTTGAACAACAGGTAACGCTGCTGGAACAGGCGATTGCGGATCAACGCGGCATCCTGACAAAACATATCAACAAGAAAATTACTGACATTCCACAAGTTTTCATTCCTTATAAAGAAGTGTTAAAACTTTATAACAACGGATTAAAAGTTCCCGATGATGTCACGCTTATGTGGGTGGATGATAATTTCGGATATATCCGCCGTTTAAGCAATCCGATAGAACGGGACCGATCCGGAGGCAGCGGCATCTATTATCACCTTTCCTATTTGGGACCGCCGCATGAATATCTATGGATATCTTCAACCGCGCCCGCGCTAATTTGGGAAGAAATGACGAAAGCCTATCAGTTTGATGCCAGGGAAATCTGGGTCGCCAATGTCGGGGATATTAAGCCATGCGAATATGCAATGTCCTTCTTTCTTGATTTGGCCTGGGATATTAATATGGTTAATCATTCCAATATCTCCTCGCATTTATTGCAATGGTTGACATCTATCTTTAGCGATGAATTTTCAATGGACATCTTTGACATCATGCATGAATTTATTGCATTGTCCTTTGAGCGAAAAGTAGAGCATTTGGCTTTCGGTGAAGAATTTAGTTTTAGTGATAAAACGGAGCTATGGGAAGATACGGAATACAGTTTTGTAAACTATCGTGAAGCAGAAAAGCGTCTGATGCGATTTCAGGCCATTAGTAAACGCGCCGTTGAGCTGTCGACGAAAATGCCGGAATTGCTAAAACCAGCATATTTCGAATTAGTTTATTATCCGATCGTTGCCGGGAATTATATGAATGCGAAAATTCTATTGGCACAGCAGAACCGCTGGTATGCAAAACAGGGCCGAAATATGACAAACCAGCTCGCCAGGCAATCGCAGGCCTACTACGACAGTGTTTGTATTATTACTGACGAATATAATAAGTTGCTAAACGGAAAATGGAAATACATGATGTCCTGGCAACAACATCCGGCGGGGGTTTATTATAAAATGCCGCCGTTGAGAAACATTACTCTCGACAAAAACGCTGGAATGGGCGTGCGGGTTGAGGGGCAGCATATTACTCAAGGCATTAATAAAAGTCAGGCATTGCCCTGTTTTAATTCGCTTTATAATGAAAGTCACTATGTTGAGATTTTCAATAAAGGAACAATGCCATTTACATGGGAGGCATCAGCAAATCAGGACTGGATTCAACTGAGTAAATCAACGGGAACCACTGCTGCTGAAGAACGCATTTGGGTAAGCATTGACTGGAGTCAGGCTCCTGCAAATGATAGCAACGGAGAAATCAAAATTCAGGGAGCCGGACGGGAAGAAATAATTGATGTGTATGCATTTCATCCGAGCTCACCGGCCAAGGAAGATCTGTTAGGTGTGTTTGTGGAAAACGCCGGGGTTATTTCCATCCCCGCTGAAAATTACCACCGGAAATTAGAATCCGAAGGGATTACATGGGAAACCATTCCTGACCTGGGACTAACTGGCAGCTCAGTGACTATGTTTCCGGCGACAGTTGAGCACGGGGGCGGCAATCATCCTGATGCGCCGCATTTGGAATATGATATTTATACATTTAATTCCGGCATTATTGAAATTCACACGTTTGTGTTGCCCGTGTTTCCAATCAATGGTTTTCGATGGGCGCATTATAGCATCTCCATCGATGACGGACGGCCGCAGAAAAGGGACATCAGCGTCCCTGAAAAAAGTTCGGAATGGGCGGACAATGTCCGGCGGAATGCGTCCAAAAATATTACTCGGCACTATCTTGACAAACCGGGCAAACATACGGTCAAATTGTGGAAAGTAGATACCGGGCTTGTTTTCGATAAAATTATTATCGATTTCGGCGGGCTAAAACCGTCATATCTTGGACCGGATGAAACGATTATCAAATAAATGTGGGTGGTACTAATTCATAAAGCGAGGGAATTTTTTTATGACTATTTTGGGTCTTCACATTCTTGATGCGATGCTGATACTTGGCTACTTTATCGCGCTGATTCTGATTGGCGCGATTGTCTCCAAACGAATAAAAAATCAGGAAGATTTTTTAATGGGCGGGCGTACGATCGGCACGGTGTTGCAAACATTTATGAATTTTGGCATGGCGACGGGTTCCGATGTTCCGGTCGGCGCGGCGCGCGAGACGTTCCGCCAGGGCATGGCCGGCATTTGGGTGCATCTGTTTACGCTGTTCGCCACACCGTTTTACTGGATCACCACCGTCTGGCAACGAAGGCTCAGAATAAGTTCGATGGCGGAAGTGTTCCGGTTGCGCTACGAAAGCCGCGCGCTGGAGGCGCTGTACGCGATAATCGGCATATTTTTCTTAATTGCATCGATTAGCATGGCGATGGTTGCGCTTCAGAAAACTGTTCAAATAATCATGCCTAAGGAAGTGTTTCAATTATCAATTGCTGAAAAGCAAATGATTGAAAATTTTGATCGAATGCATATTTTGGACACACAAAAGCAGGATCGTGAATTAAATGATGTTGAAAAAAATGAATATAAAAAACTGCAGGCCCTTAATTCGATAGGCAAAGTAAAATCCAGTATTTCAGTCATCAATCCGACAATATTTTTGCTCTCGCTATCGCTGATCTTGCTGTTTTACACGGTCGCCGGTGGCATCATTGCCGCGGCAATTACCGACGCATTTCAGGGGGTGCTGCTGATTGTGCTGTCTGTTTTGTTGCTGCCATTCGGGCTTATTAAAACAGGTGGATTTTCAGGCTTGCATGATATCGTGCCGGCGTCGTTTTTTAATTTATTTGGCACGTTGGCGACCAGTGAATATCCCTGGTATTACGTCGCATCATTAGTAGTTATCGGATTGATTGTATTTGAATCATCACCGCAAAATCCACAGGTGATGGGGAGCGCTAAAGACGAAGAATCATCAAGAATGGGGCGAATTACCGGCAATATGATGAAACGCGTTACGATTGTGATGTGGGGATTCACCGGCGTGGTCGGTTATGCGTTGTACCGTAATAATATTTCCGATCCTGATATGTTGTGGGGATACATGTCGCGCCAGTTGCTTGGCCCCGGCCTGATCGGATTAATGGTCGTCTGTCTGCTGGCGGCGTTGCAATCGTCGGCATCGGCGATGATGGTGTCGTCCAGCGCGTTGTTTACACGGACAATTTATGAACCGCTGTTCCCCAACCGGCCGGAGAAAGAATTGATTCTGGTCAATCGCATCGTGACAGTGTTTGTTCTGGTAGCGTCTATTTTCATCACGCTGTATTTTCAGGATTTCCTGCGCGTGTTTAAATTGATGCTGTCAATCGGCCTGGTGTTCGGTCCGCCGTTCTGGATTGCCATTATCTGGCGCAAGGCCACGTCAAAAGCCGTTTGGGCGGCGATCATTTACGGCTTTCTCTTCACTGTGATGTTGGGCAATTTCGGCTCTGATTTTACGACATTTTCAAAGTCTGATTATTTCTGTCAAAAAACCAATGAACGAACGGTGTTGGTAAACGCAGGAGCGACGGAAGAAGATGTTGAAATGGGAAAAGCGGATCAGGTTGGACAGGTCATTAAGAAAGAGATGACGATTGAACCCAGGGGCGTTTACTTCGAAAATATTGTCAGGGAATTTCCCGATGATGCCAATTCACCGCTGATCGGCAAAGGCCGTTTGCGCATCAGTCTTATCTTTCCAAGTCTATTGGGAATTAATATGAAAAATCTCGGCGTTGGTGATTTAAACGCGTTGGGATTTTATCTGGACATACTCGTGCCATTCCTGCTTATTATCGTTCTGTCATTTTTTACACGAAAAAACACGAAAGAAGGGTTGGATCAATTTTATGGCCGGCTTCATACGCCTGCGCGGGGAACGCCGGAAGACGACGCCAGAGAAATGGAGCTTACCCGCAAGGATCCGACGCGGTTTAAACAGAATAAATTGTTCCCCAATAGCAGCATCGAATTGCTGAAACCGACGCGACGAGATACCGTTGGTTTTCTGACGATTTGGGGAGTTGCATTGCTGGTTGTGCTGTTTCTGTTTTTGTTGACGAAAATTGGCAGTTGATGAAGATATACGATATTGTATACACGAATGACTTGTGTCATGTCAATTAATAATTTATGGTTCGACAGGCTCAGCATACGTTCACTGAGCCTGTCGAAAGGAACATTCGAACGACATAATAAAGATGACATGGCGCTAGTAGAAATTTTAACTAATAAAACATGGATTTTCTGAGAATGTAGTGGACGTACATGTACGTCCACTACGGCGCAATAACAATAAAAACAAATATTCTGAAAAATCAAATGGCCATTCATATTCATTTATAAATAAAAAATCAAGGACTATAAACTATGGACATAAAATCACCGCTTATCATCAATGTAGACAACCGAAAAAAGGTGAGTCTCAATGGCAAATGGCAGACAATTGTGGATTTGTATGACACGGGGTATTACGATTCACACATGGCAATCGAAAAAAACGGCTTCTTCAAGAATGAAAAGCCCAAAGACAAGAGCGATCGGGTGGAATATGAATTTACGCCGGCCGACAATCTGATGGTGCCCGGCGACTGGAATACGCAGCGGGAAAAATTGTACTACTACGAAAGCACGGTCTGGTACAAAAAGGATTTCGATTATGCGTTGCCCAAGGGCCGTCGGCTGTTCGTGTATTTCGGCGGCGCCAATTATATCACAAACGTGTACTGCAATGGCGAGCCGCTTGGCGATCATGAGGGCGGTTTTACGCCGTTCAATTTCGAGCTCACCAGTCATGTAAAGGAGCAGGATAACTTTATCATCGCCCGGGTGAACGCGGCGCGCAGTTACGATGCCGTGCCGATGGGCATGACTGATTGGTACAATTACGGCGGCATCACCCGGCGCGTGATGCTGATCGATGTGCCGGAAACATTCATACAGGACTATTTCATTCAGCTTGAAAAAGGCTCGTTCGACAAAATTTCCGGCCGGATTCAATTGAATGGGACAAAGGCGTCGCAAAAACTAACCATCGGGATTCCCGAAGCCGGAGTCAGTCACACAATCATGACAAATGATGATGGATACGCGGCGTTCGAATTCACGGCCGAACTGGAATTATGGAGTCCTGAAAATCCGAAACTGTATGATGTGATTATCAAGGCGGAAACCGATGAGGTGCATGATCAGATCGGATTTCGTTCGATCGAAACAAAGGGGCGGGATATTCTGCTAAATGGAAAATCGATATTTTTGCGCGGCATCTGCTTTCATGAAGAGAGTCCGTTCCCCAATCAGGGGCGCGCCAGCCGGATGGACGAAGCGGAAATTCTGTTTGGTTGGGTCAAAGAGTTGAATTGCAATTACGTACGGTTGGCGCACTACACCCATAACGAAAATATGACGCGCGCCGCCGACCGGCTTGGTATTCTGCTCTGGGCGGAAATTCCCGTCTACTGGAATATGGCCTGGAGCAATAAGGCGACATGTGAAAATGCCAAAAATCAACTGAAGGAAATGATCCACCGCGACAAGAATAAGGCGTCGATCATCCTGTGGTCGGTCTCCAATGAAACGCCGGTGAGCCTGAAGGAACGCGACGATTTCCTGCTGGAACTGGTAAACATCGCCAAAGGTATCGATCCGACGCGACTCACCACCGCAGCCTTGCACACCGGGCATCCCACGGTTTTTACCGACACGCAGACCAAATTCAAAATGGAAGACACCATGGGCCAGCATTTGGATGTCGTGGCGTTCAACCGCTACATCGGCTGGTACGACGCGTTGCCCGATCACTGTGACAGCGTGGAGTTTGACACGATCTACCCGGACAAGCCGCATATTGTCAGTGAATTCGGCGCGGGCGGATTGGCCGGACATCACGGTGATAAATTAACGCGCTGGACCGAGGAGTTTCAGGAATACTCGTACGAGAAGCAACTGGCGATGTACAAACGCGTGCCGTTTTTACGTGGCTTGTCGCCGTGGATTTTGAAAGACTTCCGCACACCAAAACGACTGCTGCCCGGTATACAAGATGATTGGAACCGGAAAGGTGTCGTGTCGAATCAGGGCGAGAAGAAGAAAGCGTTTTACGTGTTGCAGAAGTTTTATGCTGAATTGAAGGCGAATTTTAAATGATAAAAGCTGAACAAATTTGTCCGGGAATATTGACGGAGAAATGCCAATGAAACGAATTGTATTCATGGCGCTCATCATGTTATCGATATATGTGATTGCGGTAGCGAAGCCAACGTCCGGCCTGCAAATAACTTCCGTGGGAGACAGATCCGTTGTCATTGCCAATAAAAAACAACCGTCGGAAAAAATTAGTTTCGTTCTGAATGAACAGACGCCAGTTCGTTGGGGCGATGTTCCATTGTCGACTCGTGAGGCAAACCTCGACACCGCGCGGTTGTCAATAATGATCCGTGATTTACAGGCGCACCCGAATGTGATTGTGAAACAATTCGACATTCCAAAAAACAGAGAGTTGCCGCATTTGCGCTGGACACTTTTCATGAATTCAGTTGACGACGGCGTTGACATCACCTGGCTGATTGAAACATTTCGCGAAGGATTGCCTGAATTTTACGGCGTTCAGCCCGGCCTTCTGTTGAGTGAAAGCCAATTCGCGGGGAAAAAGCAATCCCGCGTCGCTTCAGCTCTCCGGGACGGTCAATGGCGCGCTATTCCTGCGCAACAGCAATCCGTCGCCGCCCCGACGCCGCTCGGGCTGGCTGTTGATGCTCTCATGGCCGATGAAAATGTGAACGGATTACAAGGCGCTGTTCAGATTAGTCCGGTCGATTGCGGTTTGATTGCGAAGAAGGCTGCTAATGAAAAAAATGTCTGCGCAATGTATTGGGAAAATACATCGCATGTAATTGCTGAGTCGTCAACCGAAAGTTTGAAAGCAATTGTGAATATCGGTAACATCCCGCCGTTTGTCAAACGCGTGGTACGCGGGAAAATATATTGGGTGGATGGAACAGCGGATGATGTAATGGATCATTTTATCGGTGATTTTAAAGGCGAGCGTCTTAAAGGTAAACTGCGCGTTGCCACCTGTCAATTTCCCATTTCATTTGATATTAAAAAAAATGCAGCGTGGATAGCGAAACAGATGCGGATCGCCAAATTGCAAAATTGCGACATCGCCCATTTTGCCGAAGGCGCGCTGTCGGGCTACGCCAAAGCAGACTTCGACAGTTTCGCTGGTTACAATTGGGAACAGCTATGGGCAGAAACAGATTCGATTTTAGCATTGGCCAAAGAGTTGAAATTGTGGCTCGTTTTAGGAAGCGCGCATAAACTCAGCGGCGCGAACAAGCCGCACAATTCGCTGTATGTAATCAATCCCGATGGAGAGATTATCGACCGTTACGACAAACGATTCTGCACCACCGGCGATTTGAATTTTTATTCGCCGGGCAATCATTTTACGACATTTGAAATTAACAACGTCACATGCGGGCTGCTCATCTGTTACGATTTGCGCTTCCCGGAACTGTATCGGGAATACGTCAAACTTAATACGGATGTCATTTTTCATTCGTTCAACAATTCGCGGCACAGCATCGATTGCATTCATCCGAAAATTATGCCAATCACCGCGCAAACGCGCGCCGGGACGAACGGCCTGTATATTTCAATCAATAACTCGTCGGCGCCGTACGGTTGGCCCAGCCAATTTATTACACCTGATGGTCTGGTCAATGGCAAGCTGGAAGCCAATAAGCCGGGTATTCTGATTTCGGATGTTGATACATCGATTGATTTCTATGACGCCAGTAAACCCTATCGGTTGGATGCGATTAACGGGAAATTGAACAGCGGGGAAACGGTGAAAGATGAGCGGTCGGAGAATAGAAGGATATTCAGATAGATTTATTTTGAGATGATAAGATTTGTCAGTTTAAAAAGCAATTATAGTTAGTCCTTGCATGGTTGTAAAATTGTATTTAGTGATTACAATGGGGATTAATAGGATGCTTTTAAAAATAAGAATTATTTTGTTGATGATAACTTTTCTACAAATATCAAAAATGAATTTACTTTTTTGTCAAGATTTAGGCTGGTATGAACAGATTAGCATTGCAACAGTTGGTTTAACCTATGCTCCATTTGACAAGGCAGGTTTGGCAATTGCGGATATTGATGGCAATGGGTGGCAGGATATTTTTTGCCTACGAGAAAATGTGGATAGTTATAGCCGAATTTATTTGAATGAATACGGCCTTTTTAGAGACATAACCGGTCAAAGCTTATTCAGGCAATTTGAGCAAGGATTTGAAAAAGCAGAAAACCAATCAGTGATCCTGGTTGATTATGACAACGATGGTGATAAAGATATAAGCATGAGTGGGGGAAGCGCGCTTTATTTATTGCGTAATGATAACAACAGATTTACAGATGTCTCCCAAAAAATGAAATTTATTGGCAAAAAACCGGAAGGGATTATTGCTGACTGGATCTATAACGTCGGCGGCTGGGCTGATTATGATTTGGATGGCGATTTGGACTGTGTGGTGAGTCAGGAAAACAATCCGAACCTCTATTTGTTTCGCAATGATGGCGTCTGTTTTACCGATGTTGCGGCGGAAGCCGGGCTGGATAGCTGCCCATTGGCCGAATATCAGTATGTATCATGGACAGATATTGATGTGGACGGTGATCCGGATTTATTTGGCGGCAACGTTTTTATGGATAATGCTAATGGATATTTTCGTGATGTAACAGATTCAATCGGTTTTGGCGAACTTGAAGAAGCGACTTTCAGCGAATTCTTTGATTATGATAACGATGGTGATCTTGATTTTTTAAAACTCCCGGGTCCACCGGGTGGTTCGGATGCTGTTGAACTTTGGGAAAATAGAAACGGATTTTATGAGCTTACAGAATTAATACTCTTTATCCCAGAATACGGTAGTTACTCCGGTCTATCAACCGGTGATTTTGAAAATGACGGTGATTTGGATATTTTCTTGCCATTAAATGAAAGTAATTTGCCCGATATATTAATGTATAATGATGAAATCATCGCCGGGGAACGAGTTTTTCATGATGTTGCGGAATTCATAGGAATAGCTAGTCAGGGTGATCAAAAAGGCGGAGGCTTTTTTGATTACGATAACGATGGATATCTGGATATCTATTGCACATCCACAGAATTTAGTCATTTCCTTTATCATAATTTGGCGCTAAGCATGGGGAATTGGGTAGGATTTATTCTGGAAGGTACCCGATCAAATCGTGACGCCATGGGAAGTTTAGTGACATTATATTATACAGGAGAGAGAAGACAAATACGATATACAAGCTGCGGTAATGATTTTATCAATCAGGACAATCCCTGGGTTCATTTCGGAATTGGTTTTGAATTAAGCGTAGATTCGGTGGTAGTGCGTTGGCCGCTTGGCTATAAGCAAGTGCTGACAGATGTTGAAATCAATCGATATCACAAAATTAAAGAACCGGAGTTGACAACGGTTGATGCAATATCAAATGAATTATTGCCATGTGATTTCAAACTTGAACAAAATTATCCAAATCCATTCAACCCAGCCACCGAAATCGTGTACTATCTTCCGAACCGGCAGCATGTCCGTTTGGAGGTGTTTTCAACACTCGGCCAACACGTGGCTACGTTGGTTGATGGAGAGCAGAGCGCGGGCGAGCATAAAATTCATTTTAATGCGGGCTACTTAGCCGCGGGCGTGTATTTCTACCGGTTGACGACAGATGCATTTTCACAGCTAAAGAAGATGATATATTTGAAGTAAGATAAAAGAAATCTGAAGTAATTGGTACTAATCAGGGATAGCAATATGTTCAAAAAATACTTAAATATCACAATTTTAATTACGGTCATCGTTTATTCACTAAATTCGTTCACACTGCTTTACCCGCAGCAGGTTGGCGACGAAATATCGGAATGGTCGCAAGGTTATCTCGATATCCATTTTATCAATATCGGCAAAGGCGAATGTGCGCTTTGCATTCTGCCGGATGGAACCACGCTGCTGATTGACGCCGGCGTTGTGACCGGGGAAAAACGGCGCATCGTTGAGACGCGTCCCAGTGATTCACGCACGCCCGGTGAATGGATGGCCAGATATATCCAACGGATGCTTGCATTCAAATCCCAACAAAAGATTGATTACTTCGTGTTGAGCCATTTTCATGACGACCATATGGGCTATGTGGATGAGACGATGCGTTTGTCCAGCTCCGGCGACTATCGATTGTCCGGGATTACCGAGGTTGCCGAATATGTGAAAATCGATAAAATTATCGATCGCGGTTGGCCGGATTACAGTTATCCGATCCCGGATCCTTCGGAGATGGTGGAGAATTACCGGCGTTTTTTAAAGTATCAACAATCTGCAAATAAGGTCAGGATTGAACGGTTCAAACCCGGACTCAACGACCAGATAACGCTATTAGAAATGCCGGAGAAATATCCGAATTTTGAAATTCGAAATGTTGCCGCGAATGGGGAGATTTGGACTGGCGTCGCCCAGAATACACGAAAACACTTCCCGCCGCTGGCGCAGCTTGACGAACGGGATTTCCCATCGGAAAATATGTGCAGCATCGCCATTCGAATGAGTTATGGCGCGTTTGATCTTTTTAGCGGCGGTGATTTGTCCGGTGTCTTTGATGAAGGAGAGCCGATATGGCATGATGTGGAAACGCCGGTTGCTCAAGCAGTCGGCCCCGTGGAAGTGAATGTACTGAATCATCATGGCGCCATGGATAGTCAAAATGCCTATTTCCTAAGCGCGCTGCGGCCGCGCGTTCATATTTTACAAGCGTGGTCGTCCGATCACCCAACCTTGCGCACGCTGAAACGTCTGCTTTCGGAGCGTATTTATCCGGGGCCGCGTGATATTTTCGCGACCAACATCATGGAAGCCAATAAAATCGTTATTGGCAATCGGCTAAAGGAATTAAAAAGCGATCAAGGGCATATTGTCGTGCGGGTGAATCCGGGAGGCGAACGTTATCGCGTTTTAATTCTCGATGATTCTGAAGAAAGTTATCGGATCAATGCAATTCACGGGCCATATCAATCGAGGTAGTAGTCGTGTCTATTGCTGATTTGATTATTAATTCGACGCTGATTATTTAGGCTCAAGTGTGTATTTCTACCGGTTGATGGCAGACGCATTTGCACAGCAAAGGAAAATGATATATTTGAAGTAGGACGTTAATTAAATGAATACAGGGAGCGCAACATGGCAATTGTTCGATCACCACGCAATCCTATCATTTCACCCGCGGATGTAAAACCGAGCCGCGACGATTTTCAGGTCGTCTGTGTGTTTAACGCTGGCGTCATGCGATTTCAAGATGAAGTTATCTTGGCGCTGCGAGTTGCCGAGAAGCCTATCAATTCCAATCCGGATGTTGAACTGGTGCCTGTTTATGATGTGACGGCTGGCAACGTTGTTGTCAAACAATTTGACCGCAATGATCCCAAAATTGATGTCTCGGACTCGCGCTTCGTCCGAACACCAACAGAGCAATACTTGAGTTCGCTCTCTCACATCCGGTTGGCGCGGAGTAAAAACGGCGTACAATTCGAAGTTGAAGCCGCACCGGCGCTGGCTCCGGCTAATGAATATGAAATCTATGGCATTGAGGACCCGCGCATTACATCTATCGATGATAAGTACTATATCAGCTACAGCGCCATATCGCCGATGGGCTCGGCGATATGTCTGGCTTCGACTCACGATTTCAAAACGTATCAGCGGCACGGGGTCATGTTGTGCCCGGATAACCGGGATGTGGAAATCTTCCCGGAACGAATTCATGGTAAATATTTTGCGCTGCACCGGCCCAATTCGGGCGAGTACGGCCGGCGTGATATCTGGATTGCCGAATCGACCGATCTTGTCAACTGGGGCAATCATCGCTGGGTCATGGGCGCGCGGGAAAATAGCTGGGATAACGGCCGCGTCGGCGGCAGCGCGATTCCATTTCGCGTCGACGGCGGTTGGCTGGAAATCTATCATGGCGCCAGTAAATCCGATCGTTACTGCCTGGGCGCCGCGCTGCTGGATGCAAACGAGCCCTGGAAAGTATTGGCGCGAAGCAAGACGCCAATCATCGAGCCGGAGATGGATTATGAAACGCAAGGTTTTTTCGGGAATGTCATTTTTAATTGCGGCGCACTCGTGGAAGATGGCAAGGTGAAACTATATTACGGGGCCGCAGACACGCACATGTGTTATGCGGAAATTAAGTTGGAAGAAATTATTAAAAATCTTGCATGATGATGGTGGTTGTTGTACGCATTAAGAGCCTATCCGAAAACCTATTAGAAATGGTTTTGAAAACCGCTGAAGCGGTTGGTCGATTCGTTGTGTTGTAAAAACACCCGGATTAATCCGGGTGCTCTGACAAGAATTGAACAAATAGAGCCGTTTCAACGGCTTTCCGTACGTGGGTTTTCGGATAGGTACTACGCTGAAAATTATGACTAAAGGATTGAGTTGATGAAAAGCAGTCTGGACTGGATCGTTGTTGCCATTTACGCTATCGGGATGCTCGCTATCGGCGTCTATTTTCAACGCAAGACGAAGACAACCGACGATTACATGCTGGGCGGCCGGCAAATGAAGTCATGGAGCGTTGGTCTGTCATTGTTTGCCACGCTGTTCAGTGCCATCACCTATTTGGCGATGCCGGGCGAAATGATCAAACACGGCCCGATGATGTGGAGCAAAATTGCCAGTCTGCCGCTTGTTTATGGCGTGGTCGGTTGGTTCTTAATCCCGCATATCATGAAACTTCGGGTGTCGAGCGCATACGAGTTGCTGGAGCTGCGGCTCGGCGTGAAAATCCGCACACTGGCGTCGCTGTTCTTTCTCACCATGCGCTTGATCTGGATGGCCGTTATCATTTTTATGGTCGCGGAAAAAGTAATGGTCCCCATCATGGGCTGGTCGGACGAAACCGCGATCTGGGTCAGCGTGGCGCTTGGCGTCATTACCATCGGTTACACCTCACTCGGGGGATTGCGCGGCGTTGTGTTAACAGATGTCATTCAGAGTTTCATTCTGTTTGGCGGAACGATTTTGGCGATTATTCTCATCACCAGTCACTTCGGCAGCGTCGCGGCGATTATTCCAACCGAATGGCCCGGTCACTGGGCGGAATGGAAATTTTTTGATATGAATGCCAGAGTGAGTTTTATGACAATGAATATCACCATATTCGGCATGTACGTATGCACCGCCGGGTCGGACCAGATGTCGATTCAACGCTATTTATCCACGCGCGACGCCCGCGCCGCGCGCAAGGCGTTCCTGACATCATTGCTTGCCAACGGAATAGTTTACATCATGCTGGCTGTGCTGGGAATCGCGTTGATGTCCTATTATCAGGCCAATCCGGGCTTGCTCATGAATGGCGAGTCGTTGACGTCAGCCGCTGATTCACTCTTGCCCTATTACATTGTCAATGGTTTTCCGGTGGGAATCTCCGGCCTTGTTTTTTCCGGCCTGCTTGCGGCGGCGATGTCCAGCCTCTCGTCGGGCATTAACTCATCCAGCATGGTCGTGATTAACGATTTTATTATTCGCTTCAAACAAGATAAATTATCAGAAGAGTTGCAGGTAAAATGGGCGCGCGTTATTTCGGTAATCATCGGTTTCGTTGCCATACTTTTAAGTCTTGTCATGGGAAATGTGAAAGGCAACCTGATCGAAATTACCTTCAAAACCGTGAACCTGTTGGTCGCGCCGCTGTTTGTACCGTTTTTTATGGCGCTGTTTGTCAAGCGATCGAGTGAGCGCGCGGTCGTGATCGGAACGATCGCCAGCGCGTTGACGGCGACATGTATCAGCTTTTCCAGCGAACTGTTTAATAGTGTCATTTCATTTTTATGGATAATTCCGGCGTCGTTTGCTGTCGGGGCGTTGACAAGTTATCTGTTGAGCTATGTCTTGCCGAAGCCAACAACCGGAATTGCAGGGAATTAAATGGAACATACCAGGTCAGATAGTCAGGGACGACACATTCAGACGGAAAGCTCCGAACGCTTCGATTTGGTGGTATGCGGCGGCGGCCTGGCTGGCGTCTGCGCGGCAATTTCCGCCAGCCGACTCGGGCTCAACACCGCGTTGATTCAGGACCGGCCGGTGCTTGGCGGCAATAGCAGCAGCGAAATCCGCGTGTCGTTAGCCGGTGCGGCGAATGGCAATCCCTGGGCGCGTGAAACCGGCATTATCGAGGAGCTGACGCTTACCGAACGTTACAATAATTTTACCGCCCGCCGCGAGAGTCAAATTAACGATGTTTGGGATCTCGTGTTGTACGATGCATGCCGTCGGGAAGAAAATCTCACATTGTACTTGGACACCAGCATCCGTCGGGTGAAGGCCGAAAAAGGGCGAGTGAGTTCGGTATTTGCCAGTCAATTGGCCAGTGAACGTGAGCTGGAAATTAAAGGGGACCTGTTTGTCGATGCCACCGGCGACGGGACGATCGCATTTCTCGCCGGGGCAGAGTATCGAATCGGCCGCGAAGGCAAGGATGAGTTCGGCGAAATGTGGGCGCCCGACAAACCGGATATGGGCATCATGGGGAGTACGATTTATTTTGCCGTCAAGGACGTAGGGAAACCAGTGCATTTTAATCCGCCGCCCTGGGCGGAAAAATATCCCGCCGACAGCGTGGTGATGAAAACGAGATTTCATCATCGCATCCCGGGCCACTGGTGGATTGAAGTTGGATTCCCGTTTCACACGATTCATGATAACGAAAAAATCCGCGCTGAACTGATGCGCCACGTGATGGGCGTCTGGGATCATTTGAAAAATCAGGACGATCATGGTTTTGCCAATTACGCGCTGGACTGGATCGGGAAGATTCCCGGCAAACGGGAGAGCCGGCGGATTATCGGCGACTATATCCTCACCGGAAACGATATGATGCATGGCCGTATTTTCCCGGACGCGGTGGCACACAGCGGTTGGTATTTCGACTTGCACACGCCCGGCGGCATTTTGGCACAATCGGAGTTTCCGGAACCGACGTATGGCGACGCTTCCCTGGTGGACTTATGTGACGTTCCGGTCTATTCAATCCCATTGCGCAGCTTGTATTCAAAAGACATCGAGAATTTATTCCTGGCAGGCCGGGATATTTCCGTCACCCACGTTGCGCTGGGAAGCATTCGCCTCATGAGCACCTGCGCGGCGATGGGCCAGGCGGTCGGCACATGCGCATGGATCTGCAATCGATATGGATTGCTACCCGGGCAAGTCCAGCCTGAAAAAATCGACGTCCTGAAGCAACAACTTCTCAAGGACGATCATTATGTTCCCGGCGCACGGAACGAAGATATGGCTGACCTGGCGCGCCATGCAAAAATATCGGCAACCAGTTCAGCGCCGTTGCTGTTTCCGGAACCGGCAGCTCCCCAAAAATTGGACATTCCGCTCGGCGTATTATTTCCGGTAACAAGCGATAGGTTGGAGTGCATAGGCATCTTGATGGAATCAAGCAAGGACACTGAAGTAACATTGCATTTACGATCGACAACCAGAACCTGTGATTTTGTGGATGAGTCCGATGTGGCGCGAGTATCGTCGCCAATAAAAGCCGGCGCGAAAACCTGGGTGGATTTTAAACTGTCGGCGAAAACCAAGCCCACTAGCCTTTATTGGATCGCCTTGGACGCGAACCCGGATGTGGTCGTTTTCGGGAGTGGACAGTCGGCGCCAACCGGGACTGTTTCGATTCATAAACCATTTAAAAAATGGCATTATTTGAAGCCGGGCATCACCTGGCACAATCTGGAACCTGTTCATCAGCAGTGGATTCTTTGCCCCAGGTTGGAGCCAGCGCAATATCCATACGAAGCTGAAAATATACTTTCGGGCGTCACCCGTGCTGATTATTGGACAAACCTGTGGATTTCGCATCCCGGCCAGGCATTGCCGCAATCGGCACTTATGGAATTCGAGTCGGCTATTTCGTGTGACACGATATATGTGACGTTTGATACAAATCTCGGACTTTTTCCCAATCTGCACCTGCCCAATTGGAGGGCGCCGGATGAAACGGCGCGCGATTACCGAATCTGGGCTCAAATAAATGGAGCATGGAAAGAACTCGGTCTGTTCAGGGATAATTTTCTGCGGCGACGAGTGCATCAGTTTAAAAGAATAAAGGTGGAAAAAATAAAAATAGACGTGTTATCCACCTGGGGCGATCCTTCGGCGCGAATATTTGAGATCAGGCTGTACGATGAAAGTTCAATGTAATAAACTAGGGGAATAAAAATAATTCTAATTTTAGGAGGCAAGTTATGAAGGCGCTAATTACGCAAAACAGGAGAATCCGGATGTACATCGGCTGTTTCATGGTTTTCGCATTAATGAGTACATCATACGGACAGGTGACATTCAAACACAATTTTGAAATCGCGGTGGAATTTGAGAATTATCCCAACAGTTCAGCGTGGGGCGACATCGACAATGACGGTGATTTGGACGCTTATATGTCAGTCGGTTCGAGCGTCGGCTTTGATATTATGTTCAACGATTTAGCGAACTCCGGCATTTTTGTCAAGGCGGACACGCTTCTCGGCCATGTTGTGGATACCGCGGGACCACGCTCCGTGCTGGTTGTTGATATAGACAACGATGGCGATCAGGACTTACTGGCTGTGGGGCAAGACTATCAAATTTGGTTAAAACTGAACCAACTCATCGAGGCGGATTCTTTATACTTTGTCGATGTAAGCGAAGAAACCGGGGTTGCCCATATCGAGGAAGCCTATTACTGCGCGACCATGGCTGACTACGATAACGATGGGAAGCTCGATATAGTCATAACCGGTTTGTGCGCGAATGGCTGGTTTCCAACATTGCTGTTCAGGAACACCACGCCGGAAGGCGGGCCAATTTCGTTTGAGGAAACGGCTGATATTGCCGGCATTCTATCGACAAATGGAATGAACTCGTGCTGCGCGTCCTGGGCGGATTACGACGATGACGGCGATCAGGATGTCCTTATCGGCACGATGGGTAATTGGCCGGAGTTCCTATATCGCAACGAAGGGGATGGTACATTTACAGATGTAACGCTGGATATCGGTATGGAAAATGCCATCGGCGAAACCCGCTCTGTCGTTTGGGGCGATTACGACAATGATGGCGATCTTGATGTTTTCATCGGACGGCGTCCCAATCCAGACTATGCAGGCATGGATGTCTGTCAATTTTATCGCAACGATGGCGGCGTTTTTTCCGACGTGGTAGCGGCCCAGATTACCGGCTATATGACGTACGGCGTTGCAGCGGGCGATTATGACAATGACGGCGATCTCGATCTGCATATATTGGATTTGGAAGGCCCCGATTTAATGCTGCGAAATGACGGAAATTTTAATTTTACCGATGTCACGGCGGAAGCCAAATTATTGAAAGCAGCAAGTTCATCCGGCTGGGGAGAACTAGATATTAACGACCGCGGCGGCCAGACCTGGGCCGATTGGGACGCGGATGGCGATCTGGACTTATTGTTACCAAGCGATAGCGGGATAAAACCTTACTTAATGCGAAACGATGGCGGCAACGCCAACAATTGGCTCGAGGTTCGGTTGGAAGGGACAAATAGCAACCGGTCCGCAATTGGCGCGCGTGTGACGGCAGTCGCATCGGATTTATCACAGATCCGCGAAGTTGTAATGGGAAGCGGTTACCTGTGTGGTCCGGCAACGGATATGCATTTTGGGCTTGGGCAACTTACGACAGTGGATAGCCTCATTGTAAAATGGCCAAGTGGTCTGATTGAAGTAATGACAGACATAGACGCTAACCAGTTGGTTAATATCCGTGAAGGTGTACTGTCGGATGTTGAACAAAGGATAAGTGATAGACCAACCGATTTTTCGTTGTTGCAAAACTATCCGAATCCATTCAATCCAAATACGCATATTTCGTATAAGTTGGCCAAACCAGCGCATGTTCGAATGGAAGTGTACTCGACATTAGGTCAACATCTATTGACGCTTGTTAATGGATATGAAACAGCCGGAGATTATACGGTTGATTTCGATGCGAGCAATCTCGCTGCTGGCGTCTATATCTATCGTATTACAGCAAATAATATGACTCAACAGAAAAAAATGATTTTGTTGAAATAAAGACGCTTCGTCCGACCAAAATACGTGACCTGTAGTTGCCTGGTCGCAGTCGCATTGCACGATGCATTACAGGTCACGATATGGCGCTTTTATCTCAATTGCGGAACTATCAATTATTCATAACCAGACGTGACCAACGTGGCGACTGATTGGCGCTTCTAAAACAGGAGTTAGAATGGACGACACATTTGTGAAGAATCCGAAATATGAATTCTGGCGATGGCGTATCTTCGGCATAACGTGGTTGTCGTATGTGGGATTCTATTTAACGCGATCATCATTTTCGGTGGCGAAAATCGGGATTGGCCGGGATCCAAATATTCAGATGAGTCCGGAGCAGATGGGGATGATTGACGGTTTGTACCTGACAGCGTATGCAATCGGTCAATTTGTCTGGGGTATGCTGGGCGACAAAAAAGGCACCCGATTGGTAGTTATGATCGGATTGTTTTCATCGGTGCTGGCAGGATTCGCTATGGGCGTTTCTTCGATTGTGCTTGCGTTCGGTGTATTCTCATTTATACAGGGCCTGAGTCAATCGACAGGCTGGGCGCCGTTGGCGAAGAATATCAGCAACTGGTTTTCGTTGCATGAACGAGGCGTCGTAATGGGGTGGTGGTCGACAAATTATGCCATTGGCTCATTAATCGCAGCGCCGTTTGCCGGGTATATGGCCGACCGTTTTCTTAACTGGCGTTTTGCATTTTTTATGCCCGCGCTGGCGTTATCAGTAGTCGCCATCCTTTTCATATTCTTGCAAAGAAATCGCCCAAAAGACGTTGGGTTTCCGACAATTGAAGAATATCATCATGAGCCTGTATCAACATTATATGTCGATGGAAAACCGGAAGACGAACCTGAAGAAGGCTCCTGGAAAGCAATTCTGATTGTTGCAAAAAATCCGATGGTGATTTTGTTGGCAGTCGTTTATTTTTTCTTGAAACCCACGCGCTACGCGATACTGTTTTGGGGTCCGCTTTATATCAATGAAACGCTCAATACCGGGATGACCGAATCAGCCCTAATCAGCGTCTCTTTCTTTCTTGCTGGTCCGCTTAGTGTGTTAGTTGCCGGATATACTTCAGACAAGCTGTTCAAGTCACGGCGAATGCCATACAGCATTATAGCTTTATTTTTGCTTGCGATTGTTCTTTTCTTTTTTAATGACATTGCGGTTATGCACAATAAAGCCGTTATAGCCGGACTTTTATTTATCATTGGATTTCTGCTCTATGGGCCGGACTCATTAGTCAGCGCCACTGCAGCATTGGATTTTGGCACCAGCAAAGGCGCATCCACAGCATCCGGCTTGATAAACGGATTGGGTTCTATCGGAGCTATTGTCGGAGGAACAATTCCCGGATTTTTTAAAGAAAGCTGGGGCTGGGGAGGCGTTTTCACTTTTCTTTCGGTTTCTGTATTAATAGCAAGTGTTATCATGATGCCAAAATGGAATGCGCTTCCTATAACAAACAAGAATGGAAAATAACATGATTTTGAATTATATAATATCCTTATTCGAATTTGATTATTACTATAATCTGTTCATCCTATTAATTGAGGGAGTTAGTTGATATGAAAAGTCAAATAGATGTGAGCGGAAGAATTTTCTACGAATGGCCGGATGAAGGATGTAGAAAAGAAATGCGGTTCTCCGACCCTTCTCAACTTGCAGAAGAACCATATGATGTTGTTATTATAGGAGCCGGGGTTGTTGGCAGCGCTTTAGCCTATAAGTTATCGCAATACAAACTGCGGCTTCTTCTTGTCGATAAAAATTATGATGTCGGAGAGGGAACGAGCAAAGGCAGCAGCGCAATCATCCATACAGGTTTCGACGCGGCTGTTGGCACGCTGGAATCTCAACTGGTTACTAAAGCTTCAATAATGTGGCCTGAGCTTATAGAAAACTTAAAAATTCCCTTCCAACAATGTGGCGCTGTACTAATAGCTGTTGATAATGAACAATACAATCAGCTTGAAAAAATTCATCAAAAAGCAATTGATAACGGCGTGACAGATGTAAAAGTTTTAACTTCCGGCGAAGTAAAGGAACTTGTGCCCAATGTCAGTCCTGAAGCGCGCGGTGGAATGTCTATCCCACGTGAATCCATTATCGATGCCTTTTCAATTCCGATTGCATTTTCGGAAGTTGCCCTTGCAAATGGAACTGATATTTTACTGGGTGTAGAAATTGTGGATGTTGAAGATGCCGATAAATCCATCAAAAAAATTGTCACTGCCAGCGGAAAAAGTATCCCTACCAAATTAATCGTCAACGTCGCCGGATTAGGGAGCAGTAAAATTACCCCAAAATATAACGGTAAATTTTTTGATTTGAATCCCAGGCGTGGCCAATTTATTATCTACGATGAATTCAGCCGATCGATGGTCGATAAAATTCTACTGCCAATTCCAACAGCCCAAACAAAAGGGGTCCTGGTAATTCCCACGATTTCGGGAAATTTGCTGGCGGGACCAACCGCGGAAGATTTCCCGCTTGACGATGAAACTGCCGCAGACACAACAATTGATGGATTAGAGTTAATGTTAAAAGGAGCATCTCGCTTGATGCCATCATTAAAGGATTTGCCGAGAATTGGTTCGTTTGCTGGCATCCGATGCGCATGTAGCCAAGGAACATATCAAATCCGTTACAATGATGGACATCCGGGAATTTTGACGGTCTCTGGAATTCGTTCGACAGGCGTTACGTCAAGTCCCGCTTTGGCTGAATATCTTGTTGAAGGATTGGCAAAAGAATGCGGTTTGTCGCTCGTTAAAAATCCTGAAGCGACAGATAGTCGCCCTGAAAACCGCTGGCCAGGTTGGTGGAAACGTCCGTATGAAAACAATGGGGCGGTTAAAAATCGTCCCGAATATGGACGGATCATTTGTAATTGCGAAAATATTTCACAAGGAGAAATTATCGACGCTTTAAGCTCACCGCTTCAGCCATTTACACTAGACGCGATAAAACGGAGAACCTGGACGCAAACAGGCCGCTGCCAGGGATTTGATTGCATGGCAAAAATTGCAAAAATAATATCTGAACATTGTAATATACCGTTGAACAAAATCACAAAAAAAGGTCCTGGCAGTGAAATCGCCTGTTGAACCCAATTGGAGAATAATAATATGAATTCTGAAAATCATGTTAAAGTTGCGATTATAGGAGCTGGTCCCTCCGGGATTGGCCTTGCATTAGGTTTGGCGAAACGCGGCGTAAAATCCGTGTTACTGATTGACCGTAATGAAGAAATTGGCGGCATCCCTTCCGTATACAAAAAAAAGCAGGGAGGCGTGCGTACATTTATAAATTTGATAAGAGGCCGTGTCGTTTTTGGCGAACAATATACCCAGTGGTTAGCGGGAAAATTGGCAAAAGCCGAACCTGCTATTTGGCTAAAAAGTAAAGTAATTGAAGTCGAACCATCGGAGAAACGAATTACATTAATAAATCCCGATCAGGGGAAAGTCCATGTGACGGCTAATGCTGTTGTTATGGCGTGCGGTGCGCGGGAAAATTCATCCATTGAATTGGGCTGGCTCAGCGGCACCCGAACCGGAAGAACGTTCTTTTCCAAAACATTGTTAGAGCTTATGGATCACCACAATGTGTTGCCAATTAAACAACCTGTAATTGTCGGCTCTGACTTGAATGCATACGCGGCTGCGGCAAAATTAAGAACCATGGGCGCTTCAAATGCAACAATATTAGATACCCGGAGTCGTCCGAAAAGTCCGCTATATTCACGCATCTATTTTCAACGATGGAAGAGCTATCCAAAGTATCACGGTAAAGTAAAATCTGCCAGATTTATTGGCAATGGTGCAGCTTCAGCAATTGAAGTAAATAACAGCATGACCATCCCATGCGACGGGATTGTTTTAAGCGGTGATCTAATTCCCAATAGCGAGCTCGCTATGCTAGCGCATATGAATGTTGAAGTTCATTCCAGGAAGCCTGTTGTTAATTCTGACTATCAACTATCTGAACCGGGTTGGTTTGCAACAGGTAATATATTAGGTGGTTTTCACAGTGCTGAATGGTGTTATCTTCATGGTAAGCGGGTCGCAAAGTTTGTTGCAACTTATTTGAAAAATAATAAATAGACAATTTCTCTGAGAAAAATTATGCGTAAACTGAAATATTTGATAGTTGCTTGTATTATATTTTCAGCGCATCAATTACTGGCGCATCCAAACGGCAAGCTTATTGAAGACTGGCTTGTGCTCGGTTCGTTCAAGTGTGATACGATTGATCAGGCGCTCGATATAACGTTTGTAGAGAACGAACCGCATATCTATCCGGATGAAGGAATTGTCGATCATCCGTCCGGCGATAGATGGAAACGTTATTCTGTAAATAACAACGGACAATTGGATTTTTTAAAGTTAAAATTGTCCTACTCGACATTTTGTGTCGTTTATACGGCAGTTTATATTTATTCGCCAATTGAAAAAAATATTAAATTATTAGTCGGTAGCGATGACGGAATTGGCATGTGGATGAATGGCAATTTAATTCATCACAATGTCAAATTCCGTGGCTTAAACCGTGCGGAAGATATCGTACCGGCTCGCTTATCTCCGGGGTGGAATCGCCTGTTAACTAAAGTATTTACGGGCAGCGGACAATTTGCTGTGATCGCCGAAATTGTCAATCAAAATGATTCCTTCCCTGAAGATTTGGTGTTTTCATGTAACAAACCGGATACCTTTAAGCCGAAGGGAGTTTCTTCCTATCCATTTCTTTCCGGCATAAGTCTGGGGAATAGCTATATTTCAAATGAATCCAAACAGCGATTGTTTCCCGTTGATGTGACAATTCGAAATTTAGGAAAATCAACGACGGATAAATGTAGCGTGCTATTTGAATGGGGCCAGAATCAATCAACAAGGTTGACGTTTGATCTTCAACACATCACATCAATTGTGGCGTCGTTAAATTCAACCGATATTGGCGATGCATTAACAACCGGAATTAGCGTAAAATCGTTTATCGGTGACAAAAACTATGATGAAAAAATAATGCGCCTAACATCGGAAGATATTCTCGAAAGTATTTTTTCATCGGAATTTATACCTGCCGAAGCTGAGAGTTTAAGGACATTGGCAGGCAATTTTATTGAAAATATGAATTGGTATTCCTATTTTACAGGTAAGAATATCGAACATCAAACTGAGTTCTTAACAGAAGGCACGAAAGCAATTTTAGCTGAAAATTGGGATGCTTTTCTGCATATTTATGATGAAAATACCCGTGAGCTTAATGGATTTTCAAAAGAGATTAAAAAAGACACATTGCATCTGATCGGTCAATCGCATATTGATTTGGCCTGGAGATGGCGTTGGCCGGAGACGATTGACGTTTGCCGCCGCACATTTCAATCCGCAATAAATTTCTTTGGTGAAGTCCCGGAATATAAATATGTTCAAAGTCAGGCCATCGCATTTGTCTGGATGGAAGAAAATTATCCTGAATTATTTAAAGCGATTCAACAGGAAGTGCAGGCAGGACGATTTTTCTTAACCGGCGGAATGTGGGTCGAGCCTGATTTAAATGTACCGAATGGTGAATCGTTGGTGCGGCAATTCCTGTACGGCAAGCGCTATTTCAAAGAGAAATTTGGCGTGGATTGTGTTGTGGGTTACACGCCGGATACATTCGGATATACGTGGACACTGCCGCAAATTCTGTCGAAAGCCGGCTTCAAATATTTTGTCACTTCAAAAATTCACTGGAACGACACGACCGAATTTCCATACAGTATTTTTTGGTGGGGCGCGCCTGATGGTTCAAAAGTTCTGACATGCTTTCCACCCACGCTTAATTTCGATCTTGATCTGGACAAAAGCGCACAATATGTAAAGGACTATGAAAAACAGAATCTTTCCGATGTCCCGCTGCTTTATGGCGTCGGTGACCATGGCGGCGGACCGACCAGAATGCACTTCGAGCGCGCGAAAAAAATGGAAAGCCTGGCTGCTTATCCGGCGACCTTTCATAACGATTTGCGGTCGTATATGGAACGTATCGATAGAAAGTACCACGACTTGCCGGAATGGGATAATGAATTGTATCTTGAATTTCATCGCGGAACCATTACGACTCAGGGATTGATCAAAAAACGCAATCGAAGAAGCGAAGTGTGGTTGGAAGAAGCGGAAAAATTATCCGTTTTTTCGGAGATAGATTATCCACAATCTGCGCTTGAGCACGCATGGAAAGATGCACTGTTCAATCAGTTTCATGATATTTTGCCCGGCTCCAGCATTCCCGAGGTCTACATCGATGCAAATGAAATGTATGATCACGTGGAAGACGCGACGCAAACAATGATTAGCTCTGCGATGCAGGCAATTGCCGCCAACGTCAACACATCGGGTGATGGTGTGCCGGTTCTCGTATTTAATCCGCTTTCATGGATGCGAACAAATTTGGTCGAGATTTCAGTTCCGGATGGAATGGAAATTTCAGAAATAGTCGATTCAAAGAACAATCAGGCTATATTTCAACAACGGGGAGATCAAATTCATTTTGTTGCTATCGATGTTCCCGCAAACGGATACAAGACATTCTGGTTGCATGAAGGTCAACCGAAACAAAGCAAAAACGAATTAAAAGTCACAGAAACTATTCTTGAAAATTCATTCTTTAAAATAGAAATCAATCGTGATAATGGTAATATACGCCGCATGTACGATAAACGAACTAATCACGACGTTTTTGCCAACGAGCAAGAAGGCAACGTGCTTCAGTTTTTCGAAGACCTGCCAGCACGATACGACGCATGGAATATTGGTTATACTGGAAATCAGTGGCAAGCGGATACGGTTGAAAAGATTGAAATTGTTGAAACCGGGCCAGCGCGGGCAATCCTTCGTTATATTCGAACTTTTCAAAACTCAACGTTCGTTCAGGATTATATCATTTATCAGGATATCCCACGCCTGGATATTCGAACCAAAGCCGATTGGCAGGAACATCATGTTTTGCTGAAAGCAGCGTTTCCGGTAAACGTGCAGGCGGATATGGCTACTTATGATATTGCCTATGGCAGTATTCAACGTCCCACAAATCCAATAACAGATGCAGAAAAGGCTAAATGGGAAGTTTCGGCTCATAAGTTCGTTGATCTGTCTGAATCAAATTTCGGTGTTAGTCTTTTAAATGATTGTAAATATGGCCATGACATCGTAGGCAATATGATGCGTATCACCTTGTTGCGTTCGCCGCTAACCCCGGATCCAATCGAGCTTCCCAAAGACTACGAAGCACCGTTTGCAGATATGGGCAAACATGAATTTGTGTATTCTTTGTATCCGCACTCGGGTAATTATCAACAGGCGTTTTCGTATCATAAAGCTTATAACATTAACTATCCATTGATTCCACAACTGACGGAATCACATAAAGGCAAACTTCCAGCAGAACAATCATTTGTCACGCTTGTGCCGGATAATCTTGTTTTAACCGTTATTAAAAAGGCTGAGGATTCGAATAGCACAATATTTCGTGGTTATGAAATCCACGGAAAGTCTGCTGAGGCAAAGTTAAAATTTAATCGAACAATAAAAAACGCATGGGTAACAAATCTATTAGAAGAACGACAAAATCAACTTAAAATTCAAAAAAACAGTGTCACGTTTAAAGTGAAACCATTTGAAATTTTTACAGTTGAAATCGAGTAAAAAAATCGGTTGCATAGTGTCGACAGACATGGCCTATCCGGTTTCATTAATTTAGATGAACTAATGTCAACGGACTGAATGTATTTACAACTTCAAATCAAAAAATCAGTTTAAAATTGTATGTCTACGGTCATCTATTTAGCTCTGTAAACCGCGGATCATCATTTCGTCCGCGACCTGTCGGACGGAATGCAGCTTCGTTGCTCAACGACGAGGCTGTAATTATTTTAATAAAATAAATTATGTCATCCCTCAATCAATATAGAAAATTAGGACTGGACGCAGAGCGTCCGTGCTGAATTCCGCCGGAGACCGGCGGAACTATGTAATAAAAGTTGTCTGAAATATGTTGAGCTTTCCACTAAAAAAACTGTTGATTCCCGACTAAATGGAGCATTCGAAGATAATAATGTGAATGAAATTTAGTGTAATGATAAATTACCGTCAAGTATTCTGTCTTCAGATTTGTAATTGCAATTTGTGTCTTCCTCCTCCCTTTAAATCCGCTTAAAAACACATTTGGAGCATTGATGAGATTAATTAAGCAATTCGTATTTATATTGATATTAATTATACTGCCTGTTATCCTGATTGCTCAGTTTGTCGAGGTTGAGCCAAATAATTCGATTGCACAGGCGAATCTGCTTACATTGACCGATTCATCACGAATTAGGGCTGAATTTAATCCTGCCGGAGATGTTGATTATTTTGTCATGCACTGGCAAAAAAATTGTATGTATTATTTAACAAGCATTGAAAGTGGAACTGATATTTCACCCAATATTGAAATCTATTTGAATGGAAATTCAAATAGTATTTTGAAATCGGATGTTGGCGGCCGCAATGGGAACAATAATTTCAGGTTATCCGGGTATGTGCCCGAAACAACGAATTCCTATTATGCGAAAGTGTTTAACGAGAACGATACGCAGGGACTATATACAGTTCGATTCGCCGGCGGCAGAAATCAAACTCAATTAGCCGTCCATGAGCCGGATAACACGGTTCGGACTGCATCACAATTAAACTACTTGACAGAGGCCGACACGATTTATGGGGCGATTTATCCGGCGAACGATATCGATTATTACAAAATTCATGGTACGGTAGGCTACAAATTTACAATTGGAACATGCCCGATTTTCGACCTGGAAATTCGGGATACGGATACGTTCATTGCCCTGCATGATGGATGGGGGAGCAATATTCTCGAGAACGATGATATTGGAACTATAACGACACCCAGCGGAAATACGAATTGTACTTTTTCCAGAATGACCGGCATTTTTGCTTACACAGGCGACTATTATATCTCAGTCAGAAGTTATTATAATGAAGACTTTGGCCAAACAATTAATGAAAATCGACCTCCGATGGGAGAATATGGCATCTATTTTATTCAGGAACAACCAGGTGTATTTTCACGATATCCTCACATTGAAATTCCTACAACCAACTCTGTGCTTGTGCAATGGAATACCAGTATTCCACAACCGACATATTTACGGTGGGGAAATGAAGAAACTTGTGTAAATATTATTCAAAAACCTGAATTGGTAAACGATCATTTGGTAAAGATCGATAGTCTACTGCCCGAGAGCAAGTACTATTATCGAGTTATTGCAAGTAACGATAGTTCGGATTGTGAATATTTTTATACCGTTAAACCTGAAGAAACAAAACAAGTGAATTTCTTTATTATTGGTGATAGCAGTCCTTATACAGGATTTGGGAGTTCACCGGAGCAGATAGAAATTGCCCGACAAATTTTAAAAACCAATTATGATTTTGGACTTCATGCCGGCGATATAAATCAACATCACGGAGAAGAATATGATCTCGTTTTTTATGAACCATATCGTGATATATTAAAAAGTGCTCCTATTTTTCCATGTATCGGGAACCACGACTCAATTTACGATAGCGCTCGGACATATTTGGCTTCATTCAATCTGCCTCATAATAATCCTGACAGCACCGAGCGGTACTATTCGTTCAATTATGGAAATGCCCATTTCATCTCATTAGACACGAATTCTCCATATAATCCTGATAGTCCGCAATATACCTGGTTAGTTAATGACTTAAAATCGGAAATGCGGAACAATACGCTGTGGACATTCGTTTTGTTTCATAAGCCACCATGGAGCGAAGGATGGCCTGATTATCCCGGAGAGTTGGATGTGCGGGAGCACCTGGTTCCGATTTTTGAACAGTTTAATGTCGATATGACATTTAGTGGCCATACACACGATTATGAACGTGGATTTATAAATGAAATTTATTATATTATAACCGGAGGCGGCGGATGCACATTAGAAGAAGGAATTCACGCATACGATTATGAGCATGTAACTGTCTGGATTAATCAGCATCACTTTACGTATGTTCAACTTAAAGATAATGTACTGGAATTAAAAGCAATTAACATAGATGGGGAAGTCATTGATGAGTTTGTTGTCGAAAAAATAACAAGTGATATGAATGAAAGCTTGTTACAACAATCACAGCAGCCGCTTCCTGCAACGTATTGTCTGCATCAAAATTTTCCAAATCCGTTTAATTCCACAACTCAAATTAGGTTTGATGTCAAAAAACAAACGCGCCTTAATCTGACAATTCACAACATAGAAGGCCGCACCGTAAAAAGTTTAGTAAATGGTCTGGTGGAACCAGGAAGACATCAGATGGAATGGAAGGGAATGAATGATTCCGGGGAAATTGTCAGCAGTGGAGTTTACCTTATTAAATTTCAAACGCCACAATTTAAGCAAATTCAGCGAATTGTTATTTTGAAGTAGGAGGTAGGTACAATCAAATGAATGTAAGATTTTATAATCAATTCAGTTTTGCTATTTTGCTAGCAGTGTTGGTCTCTATTGGAATATTCTGCAATGTAAGCTGTTCGAAAAGAGCAGAAACCGACCAGCCAATCGTTGCATCGGTGGGTGATAAAAGTATTACGGCGAAAGATTTTCGTTATAATTATGAATTTGGATTCCCACATTTGAAGCAAGGGGATGATCCAAAGCGAACTTATTTGGAATTTATGATCAATGAAGAGCTGCTCGCGTTGGCTGGGTATCAACAAGGGCTGGATCGGTCGGAAAGTGTAAAAAAATTAGAAAGCGAATTGACCGAAGAATTATATGTCGAAGAACTGTTTAAGAAGGAAGTCAGCGATAAAATAGAAGTTTCAACGGAAGAAATAAGAGATGCAATCACCAAAGCATCTGTTAAATGGAAATTAAGATATTGGGTGGAGCCAACGCTTGATTATGCCAATAGTGTATGTCAGGCAATGCGGAAAGATGGGTATGCCGCCGTTGTCGATCGTATATTGAAAAGTAATCCGGAAGTCAAAATGAAACAGGAAGATTTCAATACCGATTATTTGACCTGGCTTGACGTACCCCCGGAAGTGCTAGATAAAATTAAAGACCTTCCGGCAGGCGAAATTTCTGATCCGGTTGAAATGAATGATGCATTTTTTCTGTTTCAGATTGTCGATATACGACGTGAGCCATTGTCAGAATATGATATTCAAACCCAAACGGATAAATACCGGAAAATATTGTCATCAAGAAAAGAAAATGAAAAAACAAAGCAATTTGTTTCTCAGTATATGACCCCCAAAGATGTGGTAACTAAAGGCTATGCGTTTAGAATATTAGCTAACGCGCTGGTCGAGTGGAATAAAAAATACAAAAAATTGGACAAAAGTTTTGTTGATGGTGTTCAATCAGAAGAAAATGAAAATTCACCGCTTTATATTTTGAATAAAGAGAAGAACAACATTTTAATCACATTTAATGGGGGAAAATGGACAATAGAGGATTTCATTAAGCGATTTAATGAAAATTCCATTCAGTTGGATTCCACGGATGTTGCCAGTTATCATAGAGCATTGAACCAACAAATCGCCTTGAAAATTCGGAATTATTTCTTCAGTCAAGAAGTCAAAACGAGAGGTTTGGATAAAGCGCCAACCATCAGAAAACAATTGGAGCTGTGGCGTGATAAATGGGTTTATGAACAAATGCGTAAACAGTATACTAAAAATTTAGTTATTGATGATGATGACGCCAGGCAGTATTTTAATCGGCACAAGGATGATTTTAAAAATCAGGGAGGCGAAAAACCGACATTTAGCGAATTCGCGATGGATGCAAAAAATGATACGCTTTTGAAAAGCCTCCAGTTTACATTGGCTCAAAAAATCGATTCGCTCCGAAAAATTTATCCGGTGGTAATTAATGAAGCAGTGTTGGATACGATTCATGTACTTGAGTCCCAAAAGTCGAAGGGGATAAATATGCAAGTTTATAAACGCAGCTCAAATCGTTTGTCGCGACCAATTGTCGATCCTACCTGGGATTTTTAGTTTATGGAGATGAATACATGATACCGGAAGTTGTTTTTTTTGATATGGATTACACGATTTTAAAGAATGATTGCGATGTGCTATGGAAAAATTTTCTTGCCGATATGAAAGTCGCGCCCGAATCAGCACGCGAGCGCGCCAATTACTATCTCGACCTTCATCATAAGGGGGAACTGCCTGTTGCTGAATATATTGATTTTCAGTGGAAAGAGTTTGCAGGGAACACTCCGGATATAATGCAGTTATTATCACAAAAGCATTATGAAGAGTATGTGCAAAAATACATTTATCCCGACGCAGTAAAAGAAATAGAAAAATACAGAGAACAGGATATTCCGATTGTGATTATTACCGGGACAAACCGGATTATCGCAACTCCAATTTCTGTGGCTCTGCGCGCAGAGTTAATTGCTTCTGATCTTGAAATTAAGAATGGCAAATTTACTGGCAAAATAGATGGGCCGTTCATGATAAAAGAAAATAAATTGAAGTTGGCACAGGAGTATTGTCAAAAACGACAAACGAGTTTTGACAAGGTGGTTTTTTATGCGGATAGCATCAACGACGCTGAGTTGCTTGATATGGTAGGGCAAGCGATTGTTGTAAATCCTCATGATAAATTATTGGAATTAGCACACGCTAAAAATTGGCGAATAGTGAGTTGGTCGCTTTAACGCCAATAAGAAAACATAACGTCGATTGAGCTTGTCGAAGCTGACACGTGCACCCTCGTTACCTTTGCCAGGCTCAGGCAACGGTGATATTTAACAATGAAAATTGTCCGATAGTTATAAATATTTCTAATAGAAACGTAAGCATTGTAAATTGGTAGAATGAAATGGCAGACATCCGGAATAAAATAGGAAAAGAGAAGTGTGCAGAGCTGTTAAATGCGTCACTGGAAATCGCTGATGAAATTCGCGAAATTGTATTGGCTAAAATAATATCCGGCTTTGAGGTTCAGGTTAAATCGGATAATACTGTTGTAACTGACGTCGATATGGAAGTCGAAAGTTTGTTTCGACAGCGAATTCATGAAAAATATCCGGATCACGGTATTATCGGAGAAGAATTTGCAGTAGAAAATAAAGACGCAGATTTTCAGTGGCTCATTGATCCGATAGATGGGACTGAGGAATTCATTCACCATATTCCAACTTACGGAACGATCATTGGACTCAACTATAAAGACAGTCCAATTGTTGGAATGATGGATCACCCTACGTTGAATGCAAGAATTTATGGTGCATATAAGGCTGGCGCTTTCTATAACGATAAAAAGATTTTGATGAGTGAGAATAAAACCGCTGAATTACTGGCCGGAAGAGAGCGTATTTTTGTTCCGCCGTTCGCCAGCTTTTTAAAATGGTCAGATGAAGGTAATTTATTCGATCGCGTTGTCCGCTCATTTCCTAATATTCGGATTTTCCACGGATGTTACGCTTATACACTTGCTATCACCGGTGGCGCTGCCGCAATGGTGGAATACAATGTGAAAATATGGGATTTGGCGGCTAGTCAGATATTGGCGGAAGAAGCTGGGGGAGCATTTCAACTCATTCAACGGCAGCCCCGGCCTAATGGAATTGTCTCCTATGGCGCTGTGTTTGGTAGAAAGGAAATTGTTGAAAAATTAGTGAAACTATTTCCAGAAATGAATGCGTGACTATTCTTTTTCAATTTTCAATATTCCACCTGTAATATCTCCTTCGATACGCAAATCAATGCTCAATGTCCCCTCTGCAAAATATTTAGCTTCCAATTTTTTGTTATTCCAGAAAACGTTATATTTGTAATCCGGATTCATGCACGCCACAACCGAGCAGAATGGATTATTATTTTCATCAAAAATGCTTAATTCTGCAGTCATGCTGCTATGCTCGCTGTTGGATTCCTGATTTTGAATCCAGATATTGTATCCGGTTGTCAAATTTCCGGGACGAAAATATGCGGCATACCACGAAAGAACGGGCGCGGACAATCCGCTGAATTCGTGCCACCCGGCGCCGCGACCGGATTCAATTTCAAAATGCTCCATGCAGTTGTAAGTTGTCGCAACTTCTTTTTCCCATAACTCCAGCGCTGTGGATGCAATTTTATATGCAAAATCTGACTCACCGAGATCGAGCATTGTTTTCCAGAAAAACCATTGATGCGGCATCCAGACTGTGCCGTTCCAATAACCTTCAATGCTATAATATGGCGCTGATTGATCAACGGCGGTCAGGCCAATGTGCGACCATATGTGTTTGTCCGACTTCAATCGCTTCAGGATGATTGACTTTTGTTCCTGAGAACAGATGCCGGCAAACAGAGGATAGCAACCGTCTAATCCCATATTGAAATTAACACTATCATTGTATTTTAAAATGTGCAACGGATTGCCATTGTCATCATGTACCACATAGCCGAAATATTGTGATTCTTCATCCCAGGAATATTTTTGAAGAGCCTCGGTCAGGATTTTTATGTCTTGATCGTAAGCCGGAATATCCTCTTCCTTGCCTGAATTTGCGGCCGCCATTTTTAGTATTTTTGCCATACGAATGCAATGTGCAGAATTGATGACGGGCGCCACAGTGGCGGTTAATTTATTTTCATCAACATATTTTTGAGGTGGGTAATCATCCCAACCACCGGAATTATAAAAATAGTCCCATGTGCGAATTATATTTGATTTCAAGTTTCTGGTCGTCGAGCTTCCTAATCGTCCAGCTAAAAATTCATGATATTGCTTCATCCGTGGGTAAAAATAGTCCAGGAGCGCTTTCGATTGCGTTCTATTCCACAGTGACAAAAACAGATACTGCTGAACCGGCAAGGGAGTGCCATGATGCAGAAACGCAGATTGTGCGCCCGGTTTCATTGTGTAGGTGTTTAGCGATTCTATCGCGCGTTGGGTGTTTAGCTCCAGCAGGCCTAAGCCAATAAATCCTGAATCCCACGTATAAAGGCAATCCCAATATCGGCCGGGCGTGCCGTGCCGTATGTATGACCGCTGTGTGTAGACAGGATATACGACGTCGCACAAAGTCGTCGCTGCCATTCGCTTTTGACTGAATGCATACCGTTCGCCAGCGCCTCTTAGGTCAAAATCAACGAGGTGCGTTTTTGCTTCATTGTTAATATTTTCATATGTTTCAGGAGTCTGTTTTAAGTTGGCCAATTTTGATTCGACTTCTTCTTTCCCGCCACTGCACACGATTCCATAAAATATTTGCATGGACTTTGGCGCCAGATTAATTGGTCTAAGAAATACGTTTGTAAAATGACCTTCGCCTTCTCCCCGAAGAATGGTGCGCGTATGGTTGTTTGTCATTCGACGAAAGAATCCATCCAAGTCCCTGCAAAACCATTGCCGAACGATAAAATGATCATAATCCCATCGTATGCCATAATACGTGTCAATGTCTTCGTATTTCAGAATAATAGACTTGTCATCAGGCCCATCCAGAATTTCAGGGACAGGATGCCATTCTGTATTTATTATTTTGATTTTTGAGACATCCTTTGAATTAATGAAGGTAAATCCATCGAATTCAATTGGAGCGCCTCCATTGGACACAAATTTAATTTGATGAGAGCCAGCGGCGATCTTTCCTACTTTTATTTGCTTAACGCTCAATTCACCCGTGCCTGTAAATGTTACACCTGTACCAACAAGTCCGGTAAGTTCAAATTTAATTTCAGCATTTTTCTCCATTTTGTACCTGAAATAAAGGATTGCATCCGATATATCTTCATCATTGGAAACGTTATAAACAACAAAATCGCCTTTGTCCTTACCGAAGTTTTGCCCCAGACCTGCTCCGTTAATAAAACCACTTTGCCTAATTTCACCGCGGAATTTGCCATCATAAACGAGGTTATCTGATGGTCTGACTTTCGCAAATCGCATATCTTTATAATCCAGCGCATCGATCCAGTGATAGGACGCCGGCAGTTCGATGATCCCCGGATAAATAGGGGTGTAAGGACTGTATTCTTTTATTGGGGGAAAGTGAATCGATGCAATGAAATGCAGGGCAATACTTTGATTGATTTCCGTATTATTGACACACTCAATTCGAACAAGTCGTGAATTCTCATCAATGTATGAATACGAAATATCCGCATAAACCCGATCCTTCCACTCAATTTCATGTCTGAATGAAAAGTATTCATATTGAGGCGACGCTTCCCATGGATGATATTCATTCTCGAAAAACACATTTGGAACATCAATTTTTCTGCGATAGAATCCCGGGAATACGCTTAAATCAAAACGAATGCCTTGCTGCACATCGGGGATATGCGATATGCCAATATATTTTTTTGTGTACGGCCCCCAGGCTGGCAGGCTGATAAGATCGTGTGTATCGCTTAGACTTTCAAATACTGATCCTTTTAAAGGTTCTTGAGCAAGCATTGGCGCGGGAATATACGCTAATGAAATTATGAGTAGATAAATAATTGATTGCATGATGTTCACCTGTTATTAAAATTTTCATTTTTAATTATTCAATACGAACAAGGTGAAGAAATATTATTTTTTTGTTGAAGGGCTGACTGGAGCAGATTTATCCAAATGGATTTTTGCCAGCTCTTCGTAACATTCGTGAATCACAAGTTCCAGCAGCGCAAGTTGGGTGATGCGAACCTGACATGAGTAACCGCCTAATTGTATATCAGGGACACTTGTCATTAAGGTGATGTCTGCTGTATTTGCAAGCGGCGATGGAGAGAAATTCGTAAGACCGACTGTGAAAATGCTATGTTCCTTGGCTGTATTCAACGCTGACACGACTTCTTCGGTTTCGCCGGAATAGGAAATTCCGATAACAATATCATTGCTGTTGAGAAGTGGGACCAAATTATGAATCAGTGACGGATCAGTGGGACAGATGCAGTACAAGCCCAGACTACAGAGTGAATCGCTTAAAATATGGGCCACACCTGCTGATCCGCCGAAACCAATACAAATAATTCTGCCTGCATTTGTCAATCGCTTTGATATTTGCTGTACATCATCGTAGTTACAATTGCGAATGGTGGAATCGATCCGCTCCTGGAAGGTTTTCAGGTATTGATCCTTTTTGCTATGCGGCTCCAGTTCAGGATCGATCTCGAGCTTGGTCTTGCGTCCATATTTCAGCAATATTGTAACCAGCGCTGTTTTAAAATCGGAAAATCCGAAATATCCCAATGATCTGCAAAAGCGCAGTACTGTCGCGTCACTGGTGGCGCACTTTTTTGCCAGCCCCTGAATGGACAAGGTGATCACTTCGTCAGCGTTCTCCTGGACGAACTTGGCCACTCGTTTCTCTGATGTACGAAAAGACTTGTAGCGTTTGTTGATAAGATCAATCGGATCCTTCATGCTGGTTACGCCTTATTTTTGGGCATTGGGTACAACAATTTTATTCAGCCAATTTACAAATTCAAGCTGTCGGATGGAGTCAACAAGCAGATCATCGCCAATTGCCAACTGCCAGCGCAGGTCTTTTCTATCCGGATTTGCTGCCAGCGTCTTGAGTTTTTCAACGTATTGAATCATATCATCATGATTTTGAAATAGGCCCTGCTTTATCAGCCGCGCTTCTCTGGCGACAATCAAACATGCCACTTCATGAAGATTGTATTCAGGGTGATATTGCGTCGCCCAGAACACACCATTTTTATGTGTCACTGCCACAGCCTGAACATTAGTAAAATCGTTAGATGCAAGATGCAACGCGCCATTCGACAGTTGCGTAATTTCATCATCATGACTAATAAATCCCTCAAACGCCTGCGGTTTGCCTTCAAACATCGGATGCTTTCGTCCGTTGTCCGTCAGGAATATTTTTCTGGCGACACCCATTTCTCTGCCTTTGGGATTGGGCTTTACTTCTCCGCCAGCGACGTAAACCGCAACCTGCGCCGCCCAACAACTGCCAAATTGGGGGACGCCAAGTTCATAACCCAATTGGGCTACTTCTAACATTGTTGTGACGCGCTTGTCGTCAGTATGATAGACCGTCAGATTGCAACCGGGCCACAAAATGGCGTCATATTCCTTTACGCCATCGCGATCTGGCGCAACAACGCCAGGGTCGCTAGTGTAGAAAATGTCACACTGCGCATCAGGCAAATGCTGGCATGTCATGTCAGCATAAAGCTGCCCTGCGAGCGTCATGCCAACGGTATCAAATTGTTCTCTACTCGCTTCGGGATATCCATCAAGAATTAAGAATCGTAAAGGTTTTGACATATTACTTTCTCAATATTTTATTTGTTGTTCAGGTTATCAATAATCTGTTCAAGTTTGCTGTAATCGCTAAACCTGGCATCGGCTTTTGTATGCTCACTGCCACGATTGATTGCAGCCGTGCACAGTACAGCGCGAGCGCCCAGCCTTTTGGGGCCGAGAATATCGTTATGTTCTCTATCACCAATATGGACAATCTCGCCGGGTTCAACATTCAGTTTCTGACAAACCGTTTCAAAAACAATTGGCTCGGGTTTCGAATGACCGACTTCATCGGAGAATACAAAAACATCAAAATAGTCCAGCAGTCCTTCGCCTTCGAGTAGAGTGCGGAGCGCGCGGCCGGGGCTGAAAATGGCGTCGGAAATAACGGCCAATCTGTATTTTTTCGCCAATGCTTTTATCGCATTGTGCACTCCGTTGACAAAATCAGGCCGGAATTCAAGCTCCATCTCTTCGTGCAGTCTGATCAATTCCTGCATCTCGAAATCGGGGAGAGTTTTACCCAAACCCTTGAATAAAATTGCTAACCTTGCTTGCACAGACCAAGTGACGAATTGATCGTGCCACACTTTGCGGAATGCGGCGTCCGCGGTGTCATATGCGGTGCATACTGTTTCGTATGAGATTGGCTCATGTTTGTTTATAAATTGATGGACAAGTTTTCGGCGTTCAACACGCTTGGGCGGTCGTCCGGCTTGCTTACGTTTCGGTTCATCTGAATCGTCAATGAAAACGGTGTCCCACAGGTCGAATGTGATCACTTTTATGATGTTGGACATTGGTTGGCGTTCCTCTTTCTTTTATAATAATTGTTGAATGATTTTCAATACATCTCCCTTTTCCACTTTACGTGGATTCAGCGGACAGCACGGATCTTCGAGTGCATAATCTTCGATACGTTGCGCATCAATTGCCGGAATGGAAAAGCTTTTCAAATTTACCGGCATATTGAGTGAAATTAGCCAGTTTTCAATAGCATTAATGACAGCTTCTGCATCAGATTTTGTATTCAAGAGTGGGCCCAATGACGCCAGCTTCTGTTTAACATTCAAAGATTTTAAATTGTATTTCATAACTTCTACTAAAACAGCCGCATTTGCCAAACCATGATGGGTATCGTAAAATACGCCAAGTGCATGCGCGATGGAGTGATTCACGCCCAGACCTTTCTGAAACGCAGTTGCGCCCATTGCTGATGCCATTAGCATTTCACCACGCGCAGCGATGTCATTGCCATTTTCCACAGCGTGCGGCAAGTATTTAAAACTGCGATAAATACCTTCACGCGCAATGCCATCAGCAAACGGATGGAATACGTCCATTAGGTACGCTTCGAGATTGTGAACAAATGCATCGACACCAGTGGCTGCTGTCAAACCGGGAGGCAACGAAACAGTCACTTCCGGATCGAGCACAGCAATCGTCGGCATCAGATATGGTGAAAAAATAATCGTTTTCTTGTTTGTGCTTTGAATAGTGATCACACTGCTACGGCCCACTTCGCTGCCTGTACCGGCCGTGGTCGGAATCGCGTAGAATGGGGGCATGTTGTTCTGAATGTATTTATCGCCGCCTTTGGCATCGTCGTATTTTTCCAGCGGTCCATCATGGGTGGCCAGGCATTTAACGACTTTAGCGGTATCAATGGGCGAGCCGCCGCCCAGGCCAACGACAAATTCACTTTTTGATTCTTTATAAACTTTGGCGCCGTCATAGGCATTAGCGTCAATAGGATTAGATTTGACGCGGCTAAATATAACAACATCAATCCCAGCGGAATTAAATTCTTTTTGCAGGATTTCAGCTATTCCGGCTTTCACAATTCCTTCATCTGTGACGATCAAACCTTTTTTGAAACCTTCTCGCTTAATAATAACAACTAAGTCTTTCATTGCGCCCGGCCCATATTCAATGCGGGTGGGGAAATTATATGTGTGTCGTAACGTTGGCATATCTGACTCCTTACTGTGTTTTAATTCTCAAATGGTAGGATTTTGGTCTGGTAAGTTGTTCATAGCCGACCGTTGACAGTGTACAGCCACGGCCAGTGTCTTTTATTCCTGTCCAGGCTAAATACGGATCGAGGTAGTCACAGCGATTCATAAAGCATGTTCCCGTGGCAATCTGATTGGAGATCTGAACCGCCGAGTCTTCATCTTCTGTCCAAATCGACGCAGTCAGGCCATACGGGCTGTCGTTCATCAACTCAATAGCTTCTTTATCATTCTGAACTTTCATGATACCAACGACCGGTCCAAATGTCTCTTCCTTCATGACATCCATAGTATGGTTAACGTCGACAAGGATTTGCGGGGCGAGATATTCGTACCCAAGCTTGGTGTTAGGGAAAAGCGCCGGATCAATGAGTCCTCTCGCGCCCTGTCCCAGCGCCGCATTAATATGCCCGATGACCGTCTTTGCAATGCTATGTTTCGCGACCGGCCCCAAATTGGTCTCTGTATCCAGCGGATTGCCGAGCTTGTACTGCTTTGTCAATTCGACACAGCCGTCAACAAACTGATCGTACACATCCTGGTGTACGTAGATGCGCTCAATGCCACAGCAAGATTGGCCTGAATTATAAAAAGCGCCGTCAACCAGGTTTGCGATTGCAAATTCCAGATTTGCATCCGATCGCACGTATGCCGGGTCCTTGCCACCTAATTCCAAACCGACGCCAATGAACCGTTCTGATGCGACTTTCTGAATGGAGTGACCGCCTGCTACCGAACCGGTGAATGCTACAAAGTCGATACGTGAGTCACGAATGACTTTCGCGGTGTCGCTGTGCGAAAGATGGAGAAATTGGAAAAGGACTTCTGGCAGCCCGGCGGTTTTAAAGGCATCTGCAAATCTTTCTGCTACTAATGGCGTTTGTGCCGAATGCTTGAGCACGATTGCATTCCCGGCTAGCAAGCCAGGCACAATAGTATTCACAGCAATTAAATAAGGATAATTCCAGGCAGGTACAACAAAAACAACACCAAGTGGCTCTCGTTTGATATAACGATGAAACCCTTCTTTTTTACCCACATCGATATCAGCAAGCGATTCTTTTGCCAAATCGATCATACCTGCAGCTCGTTCCACGGTTCCGTTCACCTCGTTCTTGCCGTAAATAATCGGTCGTCCCATCTGCCAGGATAGTTCCTTACTGATTTGTTCAGACATACCTGAAAATGCGTCGATAAATTTATTTATATAGTAAATTCGTTCAGAAACCGGAAGTTTTTTCAAGAGCTGTTGTGCTTGCACAGCGTGTGTGAGTGTTTCATTAATTTCTGAATCTGTGTGGAATTTGCGTTCCACATAAACACTGTTATCTACAGGAGAGATCACTTGTAATGTTTTACTCATTATTGGCCTCTTCAAAAAAGTTAGATAATGGTAATTTAACGCGAATTATAGAAGAAGGTGAGAACGTTGAAAATGTGTGGATGATAAAAACGATTTTAATCAAGTATCCTTCTCGTGCTCATCATGTTTTAATGATCCAGCGATAGTTTGTATAAATATATGATCGAGCTCTGAAAAAAGTTGACTACGAATTTCAATGATAAAAATTACGTTTTGTGAACTTACTCAGGTTATAGCATTACCCAGAATAACATAATATTTGAATTTTTTTGTATATATTATATTAAAAAGGGACCATATTTCACTTGAAAAGTATACCACTTATTATTAAATCCTGTAATTTAATTACAGGAGC
>JAFGDW010000370.1 GCA_016931935.1 Candidatus Zhuqueibacterota bacterium
AGATGTGAACGCAGTTTCGTTTTATTTACTTATGTCAACATCAGCTCATCATCGCTTTAAGCCGACGCTCTTTGTCGGCTTAAATTGAATTAGTGTAAATTGAATTAGTGATCTACAAATTAATGCATTCAATCCTGCTCATATCACTATTTCCCAAGCCATGCCGTTCATCACCGGCAGTGGCAATATATGTCGGTTTCCGCCCGACATCGGTAAGCGGCGGCATGCCTTGTTCGGCGCGTTTTTTTTCAATGATTTGCCAGCCGACGGTATCCATCGCAACCATATCGGTGCCGATCATGATGCCATTATACGGCCATGTCCATTGCGGCATGAACGGTGGGCCGCCTTCATATTGGGATGTCAGTACATCACTGACCGTTAATCGAATTTTGGAACGAAGCTCGGGAATCATGTGGATGTCAGCAATAAACGGGTCGCCACAACGGGAATGGTATTTGTTGGGATTATGAATCGCGCCAAAAAAATTTTTCAACGCGTTGGTAACACCGACGATTCCATGATCTTTCAATATCGGAACATTGATGATGGCAGTACATTCTTTCACCACGACATTACTTAACAGACTTCCGATAGAACCTGATTCATACAGTTTTTCCGAATAGCCCGCTTGATCGTTCCCATAGTATTTAACCTGTCGTGATGAAGTGCTCACATGAAATCCGGCCTTTTCCAAATCCCTGTTTGCCCGATCCCACACAATAATATGATCCTTCTTAACGCCAATGCGTTGCAAATTTTCGGCGATTGCATCTACCAGTTGTGGGGATGTTGACATACCTCGACCGGCAAGACAATTGATTTTTATTCCGACAACATCATTGGACGAAAATAGAACTGACCATGCTTTGTCGGCATTTTCCACTTCAAAATACCGTTCCATTGCATTATTCAGCATTTGTTCGACAATAGATGCTTGCACCAGCTTGCCACCATTGCGAACCTGGTCGTTTTTTACAATAACAATACGCGATTTTTCAGTAGCCCGGTTTTGTGATGGTAGAGCATGCCCTTTACTCGTAGGAAGGCCAGCAATTGAGATACTGCCGGCAGCAATAGCAGCGTGTTTAATAAATGTACGGCGATTGATAGCAGTCTGATATGGATTTTTCATGGATAACAACACATGTCAATAAGTTACAGCAAAACATACTTGATTTATTATGAATATGAATGACCTGTTGAGCCGAAGTCCTTCAACCACGCTCAGGCTGACGCTCAATCTTCACAGTGAGTCCTTCGATAAACTCAGGATATACTCCGTCGAACTGTGATAATTCTTTAATTTTTAATCCAACAAAATTTTTAGCTGGTCATTCAGATTATGAATTATAGAATCTTCGTCTACTTGTTCTGCGCGCAATATAATTCTACCGCGATAAATCTGCCGGAACCGAAAGAATTTCAAAAAAATGTCTTTTTCAAAAAGGAGGTAAAGTTGAAATAAAATAGAAAATGTTCATCAGCAATTATACACAAATTATTGGATCCATAAACTAAAATATCAAAAACCAATGGTACAGTCAAGCAAAATTTATACTATTCCTTCAGCGATGCGAGCAATTTCTGTGCAGGTTTATGTCGGGGATTTCGTTCTAAAATGGATTGGCATAATCGTCTGGATTTGTCAAACCATCCGCTTTCTTTGGAATATTGAGCTGATTCCATGAATGCATCTTCCACACTGGTTTTGCCAAGAACCTCGGTCAGGACTTGTTCCAACGGCATGTTTAGTTGTTCAGGACAGATTGCGGGATTTTCAATGAAGTAGGTCGCAAGGTGTACATTTTTCTGCTGATTTTCGCTGTGCAGCATCTCAATCATTGCCAGAATCCCTTGTTTGAATAACGTGCTTATACGTTGTAAATGCCTGTCCACAGAATTTTTGGTCTCCTGGTAACCGCTGCTATCTTCGGTATAATAATCGAGCATGTACGTCAACTCACGAGTGACCACCATTTTGTGAAATAATAAGCCGACACTATTCATGAAATTTATTTCACTGGAATCTGGTGTGTATTTATTACAATCCTCAAATTGCTTTTTTTTCGCATTGACGATCCGTTTGAAAATTTGATGGTGGTGTTCTTTTGCATGAAATAATATGTCGCACAACAATCGCAATGTACCAAAAGAAATATGAATTTCGCCATCTTTTCGCTTGCTGTGTTTTTCAAAGGTCGATTTGGCGAGAATAAATCCGGCAACCATTTCCCGAATTTTCCAATCACGAATACGTTCAATATAGGGCGTAATCATAAGTCTTTTCCTTGATTATGATCTTTGTTTTTGTTCTGTGAAAAACACAAATTAGTTGGTAACTTTTAACGCACTAATGTCATTTCAGTTGCATTGGCATAGTAAAGTATATTAAAAAACAGTGAGAATAACGATCGTGTTTGCGCCCTGAAAAGTGGACGAAATGTACATAGAATTAATCTTCCTTTTTCAAATGGCAGTTCTAACAAAACCGGACGTGATTGTAAAAATTCCTCGCCTTTGATCGCACCACTTAGCCGTAATGATTTTTCAGGAAACCAGCCGATTGGATTTAGTTGGGGAGCGCCCAAAATTGGATTTTTCAAATACATCATAACCGCTTTGTCGCTCATGCCGTATGCGATCGGATGGGATGTATTTAAATTAAATGTTAATAATGGCCCCGGCGCCCATAACTCATCCGTATTGACGATTTCGACTGGTAGCAAAAATTCTTTAACAAGATAAGTGACAGCGCGTCCGATTGCCAACAAAGTCCCCCCGTTGTTAACATAATCGTGTAATCGACTCGTTCCATCTTCACCAAGCCCTTTAGAAAAGTCTGGGGGCATTTTATCGTTTATTGTACCATTCAACATTGATTTGGCGTTTTGGTCCGGTAAAATAAGGATGTCGAATTCCTTCGAAAGCTGTCCATCCATAATATCCGTTATGGTAAGCATTTTATATTGAAAGCCATACTTATCCAGTATGAATCGTGTCCAGCCGAAATCTGCAGTGGCTACCCAACTTTTATACAGGGCAATTTTCGGTGCTTTTAATTTAAGGACATGAATTGACGGCAGACTATCAGGAAGCGCCCAGGCATCAACGCCGGTTTGTAATAGCATATCTTGAATGAAAGCATTTGATTGATCTGTTTTTACCAGGAAATCTCCCGGTTTACAGTTTATTGAATCAATTAATGCTGACGCAGCAATACGGTAGACCGGAATGTCTGTTTCGAGAAATTTATTAATGAACTGTGCTACGTCGGTTACCTGAGACGGAAACGTAACAAACGATGCAGGTTGGGATGATGCTTTTAACCTGCCGGGAACCGGATTGAATTCATTTACAGGTATACAGGGAATTACCATTTCTGATGGAATCGGATATACCCGAGCGCCAAATAATTGCGGCAGGTTGTGTGCCGTGGCATCGTACGCCTGTCTCCCGGCGAATTCCGGATAGGCTGTAATTTCAAAAAGTGTCTCCAAATAGGATCGAGCAGGCTGATGTGTATAAAGAACAAAATCGCCCGGCGAAAACGTTTGTTCATTCAACGCAACAGGTGATGAAAGCTGGTGAATGGACACATCTCCAAGCTGTAAAATTTGAAGCATATCACGTACGGCTGTTATGTACGGTTGGTTTTGCGGGATGACAAACGCAAACGGTTTCCGCGAATTGTTGAGTTCATCTGCTTGCACCTGAAAATAATTCCGCAACCAATCGGAACGGAACCGCGCCGCATGCAAAAGCAGGGCGTGTGTAATGTTGTGCTCGTATTCTATAATATCCTGCAATGACCAATTGCCTTGAATCCAGGGCATTGGATAGTTCCAGGCTGATGATAATTGTACTGAGCTGCTGTGCGGCGAAAATAAATTCACGTTTACTGGCGTGGCAACCTGGCAACTGGCAATTTCAGCTAGAATACGAATTCCACCATGATAATGAATATATGCCCGCGATGGCGACCATGCATCGAAAATTGCATTTGTGATGACACCCGCTTTGCCGTTCGCTGTCAGCGTTGAAGCAATGTACTGACCAAGCATGGCAGTTTCGCTGCTCAGGATCGGGTGCACATGCGGATCAATCGGATCGATGTATGGGGGGACAAAAGCTCGCGGCGCTTTAATACCCATTTGATGCAAATCCAGCACGATCTGCGGGTGCCATACATTATAAATTTGAGTGACTGTTGCCCGCGTTTCATTCTGCGTCAGCATGAACCAGTCACGATTCAAATCGTGCCCGGCATAACGGTGATAGAGCCGCGGCAACCGGCAGCCTTCATATGACGTGCCGAGATATTTATAATACCAATCGTACACAATATCCAGACCATCGGGATTGTGCACGGGGATTAGCAGTATAATAACATTGTTTAAAATTTCTTGTGTAATACTGTCATTCGCTGTTGCCAATTCATAGGCCAGTTGCATCGCCATCAGGCTGGAGCCCAGCTCCGTAGAATGGATTGCGCAATTAATGCTGACGATGGTTTTACCGATCTGAATCAGGCTATCTGCCGCAGTGGCAGTTAATTCGCGGGGATCATAAAGTTGGGCCTGTATTTGTTGATAATCCGGCAGTCGGTTCAGATTTTTGGGAGCGCTGATAATCGCCACAATCAATGATTGGCCTTCTGTTGTTGGACCAATATCGGTCAGAAGCACTCGATCCGACACTCTGTCCACTATTTGAAAATAATCGGCGATTTGTTCATAACGTGCGAATTTTCTGTCCTCGCCAATTTTAAAACCAATCACCGATTCCGGTGATGGAATGGATTGGCTTCGTACAGATACTGCGATTAAAATACAGACAAGCGGGAGCGCTATCCGAATTGAGTGATAAAGTAAAGTTGGACTATGTTTGAAGATTCGCATAGGTCTCCGCAAACCTTATTGAACGATTCCGGTCAACCAGCTTTGCCGGATACGTAATTGTTTTGGCGATGCATCGCTTTGAAATGATAACTCGGCTGTCACTTTTTCCCGCGATTCCACGCGACAACGTAAGGTCAGGGGAATATTGTCACGCTCTGTCTGGATACGTGCTTCTGAACCTGGGGATAATGATTCAATGATTTCGGTCAATTGGGCGGATGAGCTAATCATACGATCGTTTATACCAATAAGTCGGTCGCCTTTGCGTAACCCGGCTTTCGCCGGAGCGCCCATTTCATCTATCCGCGAAATAGTAGTCGATTTGTCACTGTCGAGCTGAATAAATCCCAAATCACCGACAGTATCGGGGTGAACGTTTGCCATCACGCCGGCATAACCGAACACGTCTTTATAGGGCAGCGGAATTAGTCCGCGGATGTACATATCAAAGAAGTCGGAAAAATCCTGATTGGTAACACTGTTTACCGATCGGAGAATGTCATCATCGTTGTACCCGGTGTTTGTTTGGGCAAACCAGCGATTCATATGTGTCAGCACATCATCTAAACTTCGCCGATTTTCTGTCCGTTGACGAATTGTCAGATCGAGGAGCATGCTTGCCAATTGCCCTTTATCGTAATACGATATGCCCTGATGATAGTAACCTTTTTCCCACGCGGAATAACTTGCCGCTTCGAGCGTTGTTTCCAGCCGATCTGTATTTCCTGTCATCCGTTCAATAATTTCTGCCTGATGTGAAAGAAAATCTTCCGGCGCCCAAATTTTGGTTCGCACCATGCTGATATCCGCGTAATAGCTGGTTAAACCTTCACAGAACCAGAGTGATGAAGTGCGTGGTTCATGTAACAAATCGGATGCTTTCAGTGAGAACGGCACAATTCGTTTTACATTCCACAAATGAAAAAACTCGTGCGCAGCGATATTCACGGCAGTCGTTGTTTGATACTGTAGCATCGATTCCGGAAAATAAAGTTCGGTTGAATTATTGTGCTCCAATCCGCCGCCATTACGTCCTGACGATAATACATTGATCAGGAAATAGTAACGATCAAAAGGTATGTCATTGAATAGTTGCGATTGATACGTGACGATCCGTTTTAACTGAAGCAGGAAAGTATTGACATTGAATGCTACCGGCCGGGTGAAAATGACATCGATTGGCTGATCCTTTAGTTTGAAATAGTACTTGTGAAACGTCCCCATCAGTGCCGGGGTATCGATTAACTGCGTGTAATTGTCAGCTTTGAATTCATCAGTGTTTCGTGTTGGCGGTAGTCCAATGACAATTTGCCAACCATCCGGCACCTGAAAGCGTACCGTCACCGGGACGTCCCGAAATTGCTCGATCCCCATAAAATTCATAGCGCCATCAATTATTGCATGCGATGAATCGATTGCGCAGGGCATAAGCCGTGGCTGACTGTGATCGATACTGTATTCTATACGTAGTGCAGCGGCATCTTCGGTTTCGATGCGCCACAAATTAGTATTCAATTGGATAACGGATATTGCCTGCCCCGTGCCACGGAACGCTCGAACATCACGAATATACTGCCCAAAATCCTGACGGACATACGCTCCGGGGCGCCACGCCGGCATATAAAATGTTAAGTGGGAGGTACGAATTGGTTCAATATAAATTTGAACATTGGCCGCCTCCCACGTTGATTCATCCAGTTCCAGATAATATTCAATAGTTGGTGTTTCAGCAAATGTATATGTGAAACTAATAAGCAGCACGAACAAGGGCGGAATAACGCGCTTCATAGTTTTGAAGGTGCAGAGTTTGTATTTAAGTCCGAGCGATTGACGTGACATAGTGTTTGAAATAAATTCCGTGACTTAATGAAAGAAAGTATGATAGACTAACATTGGATTTATGAACAAAATCGGTGCATTTTAAGCAATCTCATTTTTTCAATATGCCCAGTTGTTTGCCTACTTTTGTGAATGCCGCGATTGCCCGATCCAGATGTTCCTGTTCATGCGCTGCTGAAATTTGCACGCGGATTCGTGCCTGGCCTTTTGGTACCACCGGAAAACTAAATCCAATTACATAAATACCTTCGTCGAGCAACATCCGCGCCATATCTTGTGCACGTTTTGCCTCGTATAGCATAATTGGCACTATCGGGTGAACGCCAGGACGGATGTCAAACCCTGCCGCGGTCATTTGCTCGCGAAAATATTGTGTGTTGGACTCCAGTTTGTCGCGCAGTTCGGTGGTTTCGGATAGCAAATCCAGCACAGCGATGGTGGCTCCAGTTACAACCGGCGCCAGCGTGTTGGAAAACAGGTAGGGACGACTGCGTTGGCGAAGCAGTTCAATCAACTCTTTGCGCCCGGACGTACAGCCTCCGGAGGCGCCGCCCAGCGCTTTGCCGAATGTGGTGGTAATCAGATCCACGCAGCCGGTTACGCCACAATGTTCCGGCGTGCCGCGACCGGTTTTACCGATGAAACCGCTCGCGTGACTATCATCGACCATCACAAGCGCGTCATATCTTTCGGCCAGGTCACATATTTCGGCTAACGGGGCAATGTCACCATCCATTGAAAAAACGCCATCAGTGGCAACCATGCGATATGCGGCAGATTGTGCGTCCTGCAGTTTGGTCTCCAGATCTGCCATATTTGCGTGCTGATAAATGTATCGCTGCGCTTTTGTTAAGCGAATGCCATCGATGATGGATGCATGGTTGAGTGCATCAGTAATAATTGCACAGTCAGCATTCAGGATGGGTTCAAACACTCCACCATTGGCATCGAAGCAAGCTGCATACAAAATAGTGTCTTCAGTGCCAAGAAACTCAGACATTTTCGCTTCGAGTGCTTTGTGAATGTCTTGCGTGCCGCAAATGAACCGAACAGAACTCATACCAAATCCCCACTCATCCAATGTCTTATGAGCGGCGGCGATTACTTTCGGATGGCTGGATAAACCGAGGTAATTATTAGCACAAAAATTCAGTACTGTTTGTCCGGTTTTTACAGGAATTTCAACAGCCTGTGGGCCTATGATAATGCGTTCATCTTTATAAAGTCCTGCATCACGGATACCCTGCAATTCCTTAATCAAATCATTACGGATAGTTCCGTACATCGTGTGCTCTCCTTGAATACATGGTCACCAGACAATTGGCTCCATTTTTGTGAAACCAGTAACTGATATAACTCTCTGACAGCTTGAACGCCGCAGATTAACGCAGATTAAGCATGATAATTATTTCACAATTTTATGTAGGATTTGATGAATCCACAAACCATGTATTTTAGAAATACCTGGTTTGTCACCATAAACGAACTTGCAACCGTTGTCCTTAACTACTCTCCAATACCACCACTGCAACCGCGTTCGTTCCCGTATGTGAAAACGAAACATGTGCTGCGGTGACATTCAACATATCCAAATTTTCTGCTAATTTACCATAGTAGCTGACAACCGGTTTCCCGAGGTCATCATTTGAAAATTCCATGTCGTGCCAACTGATGCCGTCGCGGAGACCGGTCCCGGCTGCCTTCAGAAACGCCTCTTTCCCGGCAAATCGGGCGGCATAGTGTTGAAATTTAGCAGCCATTTTTTCGCAATAAGCTTGTTCTGTCGCAGTAAACAAACGATCCGCAAACCGGTGTCCATACCGAACCATGCTCGCTTCCAATCGAGAAATATCCACAATATCGATGCCAATACCAATGATCATTCAGGATGATCCTTAAAAGGGGGTTGAAGTCAATAAAACTGCACGACGATGAATAGTTTTAATAAAGAAATGAAACAAATTTTCCGATACATATATCGTGAGGGTATAAACCCATCAATATGAGCCACACCGAATAGATAAAACTAATTTAAATATAATCATAAATATTATCCCTGTCAAGCTATTTTGCCCAGCCTAAAGCTGAGAGTTATGGTATGAAAAAAATTATTTTCTTTGTGGTTCCCGTTTTTATAATCTTTTACTGGCAACGGGCGATTACGCCGGAAAGTGCCAGACAACCTTCCATTCCAATGGATGTGAATGCAGTTGGCGAAAATAAATCCATCGTTCTTACATGGATTGATTCCGACTGGTCAAACACCGATGGTTATGTGCTTTACTATGGCACAGAATCCGGAAAATACACGGATTCTCTTATTGTGCGTGATAGTCTTTTGGTTCGCGTATCTGGTCTGCATGACGATACGCGTTATTTTTTCAAAGTGCGTAGCTTCAACAAGGTCGGACTCAGTCCGATCTCTCAGGAAGTAAGTGCTCAAACGTATTATGTGTTCGAAGATTTCAATCAGCATAATGGCACGCTCGATCCCAATAAATGGCAGCCGGAAATTGGGTACCTGACGCCGGTTAGCAATAAGCAAGTAGATGCCGCTGAAATTGAACAGTATCTGGGGCGAATTAAAAAAAGTTATGGTCAGTACAAATTGGCGAATCCAACCGACGATGTAATTATCGAATGTCAATTTAAAATCGGGTATCCGAATGTTGGCGGCGCCGGAGTTATGTTGCGTGCGGAAAAGGTTCATGCGAAGCGCTATTATTCGGGATACACCGCCTATATTTTTTGGACAGGGGAGCAATGGGAATTGCGGTTGGAAGAGAGTAATCGCGATATTTGTGCCATGCAACCGCCGAAACCGCTTGAATTAGCCCCGCTAAAACCGAATAGCTGGGTGAAAGTAAGTCTGGAAAAACAGGGTAACTTGCTAACGGCCAGAGTATTCGATTTGGCTGATTATTCGTTGTTGGGAATGGTACAGCATAAAGAAAAAAAACGAAGTAAGCGACCTCAACGGGATGATGGATATTGCGGTTTTTATACCTGCCAGTATGGTGGGAATACGATTATTGCTGATAATTTCGGTTTGAAGCGAAGCAACTGAAATGGTTGTTCCATTTATAATTGCTGCGTGTCAGGCTTGTGCCTGTGCGAGTAATTCATCCGAATACAAACATACCCGATTTCTGCCCAAATGTTTGGCATGATACAGGGCATTATCGGCTTTCTCAAGCAGCTCATTCACAATCATTGCATCGTTAGGATAACTGGCTGCCCCAATACTAATTGTAATGCGTTTATCTTCCGGAACGCCCTGCTTCGAAAAATCATGTTGCGCAATCGCCTGGCGAATACGTTCCCCGAAATAGCCGGCGCCTGTTTTATCGACCTCCGGCAACAATGCGCAAAATTCTTCACCTCCGTAACGAGAAACAATGTCGCTCTGTCGTGCTGTGTCTCTCAGAATCTTCCCCATTTGCCGTAAAATTTCATCCCCAACTGGATGACCGAATGTATCATTTATTTTTTTAAAATGATCCACATCGAGCATAACCAACGATACATAGTGTTCAAATCGATGTGCACGGGCGACTTCATCCTGCAACTGTCGGGTGAAAAAACGGCGATTGTACAATCCCGTTAGTTCATCGGTCACCGAAATCATTTCCATTTTGCGATACGTCTGGGCATTGGCGATCGCCACCGAAGCAATGTTTGTCATCAAACTGAATATTTCCAGTTCCGGTTGTGTGTATGGCAGACGATTCATTTTGGCTGTTAAACCGACCAGGCCGATGATTTGTCGCTGGTGCATAACCGGGGCTAATAAAACTATTCCGGCTTTCTGTAACGGTGTCCATTGCGGCGAACGGAATCCGAATTCTTTAAAATTAACGGGCACAGATTTTTCATGAAAATATGTCATTAATGGATCGGTTATTGAAAGTTGCATGCCCTTTAGCTTTTTAGTAGAAATGCCTTTTGATTGAACCGGCTCAAACAAATGTGTGTGTCTTTGCGACGGAAACAACATCACTGCTCCGCTCGCTTTGAGTTGACCAATCACTGAAAGTAAGCAAGTATTCAGTAATTTTTCATATTCTAAAATGGAAGTTAATTGGACGGATATTTCGAACAGACTGTGCAAATCGTATATTTGTTTACGCATTTCCTGTGAGACGATATGCAGTTTCTGGCCATTGCTGAATTGATCGAAATCTTTAATGTTGAGTACGTCCTCGATGCGCATTTGATTGTCCAGTGGGAAAAAGAACAGCGTGATGATCCGTTCCCAACGTTTAAAGATGCTTAATTCAATCAGAAGTGCGAGTGCATGCGCAGGAATTAATGACTCAACCGGAAGCGTATGACGGATGACCCAGGTGAGCCCCGTAAAAACTAGAGTTGTGGCAACAATGAAAAACAGCCCTCGAATCGATTTCATAGGCGTAAATGGTATGGTGATGTTATTCGTGTTGGTCCAGTTCGGATTTAAGTGACTGGAATTGTTCAATTGCCATTTCCAATGAAATTTCGGCGACCAATGCTCCCGGTGTGGGATGCATAACGGCGCGGAAGTGCGTGCTTAGCGGGTAAAATTTTGAATAAAAATCAATTAAATTTACATACAGTGCGAACAATGGACGATCAAAGGCTGAAGCTATATGCACAATTGATGTGTCCGGTGTGATGATCATCTCTGCTCGTGACACGACACTAAACACATCTATTATACCGGCAGTCGGATAATAATGCGTATCGGGAAGTGCTGTACTGATGTCGATCGCCTGCTGCCGGTGTTTGGGCGCGCTGATAATTATGAAAGCCCGATCTGGTTCCTGAATTGTCTTTAAGAATGGTACCCAGCGATCCCAGGGCCAGCCTCTGTCCGGTGCATTGGAAGAAATATTGACACAATAATATTTTTCCACATGCCTGTTGCGCAGAAACCGGTTAAACTGCACTGCCGAAAATTCATCTACATACAGTATCGGCCGTATATTGGTGTTGTTGATATGAAGATATTGTAATGTGCGCAGGCAGTGGGCAGCAAGATGTTCTGTTTTGTATTCATCACCGCTAATGACCGGATGCGTAAACGGACCACGATTATTTTGATTGAAACCAATTTTGATCGGCGCCCGGCACAAACGGGCGAATAATTGGCTTTCAGATGAATAGTGGTATTTGGGATCGATCCAGGCGGTGTAGGGTGTGGTTCGTAGATGATAGAATAATTTGAGAGATTGCATCGCTTTTTTGGTATTGACAAAAACACGATCAATCAGCGGATGTTGATGGGCAAAATGGTGATTATGCCGGCTGGCAAGTAAGTGTAGTTCACTTTCGGGGAACTTTTCTTTAAGCGCCTGGAACATCGGAGTTTGCAGAATTAAATCACCAATGCGTCCGAGCTGGACAATCATATAACGGGGCCGGTTGGAATCAGTCATCGTTTCAGTTCTATTTCAATAGTGCGCGGCGCCTCATCAAGTTTTAGCGAGTCGATGAGCCCGTCGATTACATTTGATGTTACAGTCTTTACAAACTCATTTATCGGTATTTTCTGACCGTTAATTTTAATCGTAATATCCGGTTCAGGTTTGGTTGACATGGGTACTTTCCCTTCGTGAATTATATCCGGGAATTTTGACATTCAAAGTATATTCCGCATCAGAGTCGCATAATGCCATACCCAATATTTAAATATCTGACTGTTCCCAAAGCATCAAAAAAACGCTATTACAAGTGATAACCATTTTGAATTGCGATTACATCCAGGGGAAATGTAGACAGATAATCAATTGTGAAATTTGATTGCGTACTGGTCATGGCAGCGTCAATTATTTTGATGTAGTGATTGCAATTGTCACATGCATCAATGCGATGCGCAGAGTGATCGGGTGGGAAAATATATTTAATCGATTTGGGATCATCGTTCAGGCAAAACGGACATGTGGTCAATTCAAATTCCCATTCCGTGGAACAGACATGACACCACAGTAATCGGCGATTTTGAAGATCGTTGGTGCTACCCATCCGGGGATGATTTCCGCATACCGGGCATGTATGACGATTCCATTTGTTGGCAGCGATCGCTTTCATGAAAAATTCCGAGCATAATTCAAGGTACGGCGAAGCAAGCAGTTCACTTACTTTTTCCAGAAAATGATCGGGTAAATCGTACTTCTCACCAAGATTTTTAAACGTATGGACATCGTGCTGAACAGTAGCGATGGCCAGTGTCCGCAGGTTGATACGCCGCTTATCGTATAAATCTTCTAACCGATTCAAATCGTCCGATGGATGATACTTTTTGATAACCGGCAGCAATTGGTCAAACACGTGCTCTACGTCCTTATCTTCCAACAGGAAGTTTTGGGATGAAATCAGAGATTCTCCGTGGTTGAGTTTTTCAGCCGCATTAATCCCATTAAGCTTTTGGAACGGGATAATAGCTATCAGGTGCTGCATGGTCTTCACCTGAGTTTTCAGCAATTCTTCGTGGAAGCTCATAAACGTCACAAAAAGTTGATGCTTTTCCTTTAGGATGTCCGTCATTAAATCCGTACGTCCAATGTGGTTGCAGTGCGTGATAAGTTTTTAAATTATTATACGATAAAAACAGGACTATGGGATGTCAATTTTGTACCAAACGGGTAATAGGAGTGCGGTGGGTATGATGGTGCATACCCACCGCATTAAATCTATTTGTCGGACAGGGCAACAATTCCCGGAAGCTGGATGCCACCGAGAAATTCCAATGATGCGCCACCACCCGTCGATACATGCGTAATACGATCTTTCAAACCGGCTTTGGCAACGGCTGCTGCCGAGTCGCCGCCACCGATTACTGAAATAGCGCCTTTATCGGTGACATCAGCCAGTAATTCGCCAATGCTCATTGTGCCTTTTGCGAACTGGTCGGTTTCAAATACACCCATTGGTCCATTCCAGACGATTGTTTTCGCTGCTTTCAAAATATCTTGAAATTTGGCTAGTGTCTTTGGACCGATATCAACACCAAGCCAGCCATCCGGTACATTGGCATCGTTTGTCACTTTTGTTTCAGCAGTATCTGAAATTTCCTGCGCAATGATGTTATCGACCGGCAGAACAAAATTTACTTTCTTAGCGGCTGCTTTTTGCAGCACGTCTTTTGCCAATTCAATTTTATCTTCTTCCAAAAGCGATTTACCAATCGATAATCCCTGGGCTTTAAAAAATGTGTAAGCCATTCCACCGCCAATCAGGATTGAGTCGACTTTATCCAGCAGATTTTCGATGACATCGATTTTGCCGGAAATTTTGGCGCCGCCGAGAATTGCCACGAACGGGTGTTTGGGATTGTCAATTGCGCCGCCAAGATATTGCAGTTCTTTTTGAATCAGGTAACCGGCTGCCGATTGTTTGAAGAATTTAGTGACGCCTTCTGTGGAGGCATGTGCACGATGGGCAGTGCCGAACGCATCGTTTACATAGATATCGCCCAAGGCTGACAGTTGTTTGGCAAATTCGGGGTCGTTTTTGGTTTCACCCTCATGAAAGCGCAGGTTTTCCAGCATCGCTACATCGCCATCTTTCATGTTGGCAATTGCTTGTTCAACTTCTTTTCCGACACAATCTTTCAAAATAAGCACATTTTTGCCGAGCAGTTTGGCCAGTTGCTTTGCCGCTGGAGCCATGCGATAGGCTTCGTCCACTTTGCCTTTGGGCCGACCCAAATGCGACATCAGAATTGCTTTACCACCGGAATTAATAATTTTTTTAATCGACGGCAACGCAGCTTGAATGCGGTTATCATCAGTAACTTCCAGTTTATCATTTAGCGGAACATTAAAATCAACGCGCATGAGCACACGTTTGCCCTTCAGACTCAGATCATCAATTGTTAACTTAGACATAACTCCCTCTTTAACTGTAGTGATAATATAGTGTAATGTAGGCGTATCAATGGCGGTATTTTTAAAATGCGAGTGCAACCATCAGGCTATTAAGATACATTTTTTAGAGACAAAAGCAAGGAAAATGTGATTAAAGAAATGTATTTTTTGCAACAACATTAGCGTTCAATCCTGATAAGTTATGTCCCGTAACAGTTTCTTCACAATTGTCAATTAGTACGATTTTTTTCACGAAATCTTATTCGTAAAGCCGAAATAAAATATTAAATGCCTTGATGTTATATTCACATTGGAACCCACCAGCAAGTTACCACGTTTAAGCCCCATTACATCCTTTGCGTCTGGTAATCCGAATGACTATGAAACGATACATCGACCGATTTTTTCAATTGCCCGGATGGTTGTTAGCGCTGGGCGCACTCATAATTCTTGTCCTGGTTTCTGTGCTGGCCTGGCATCTGGAAATCGCTGATATTAGAAGCCGCATGAATGTGGTGCGTCACCCGGAGCGTCATGAAGGCGAACATGTGTGCCTATCGTATGAAAAAATTATTCGGATTGAAGGCGATACGGTCACGACAGTGAATGCACGCCATAAAAATTTCCGGTTTGTGGTGGATACAAACGATGTCGCACTGCAACAGACATATTCGTTTGCCGGTGAACTCCAGGCAGACGGAACGGTGATCGTTTCTGCGATTCATCATCACCAGCACCGTACGGCGAAATATGCGTTATCGTTGCTTTCATTTCCAATAATTGTATGGCTTGCTTTTCGCTACATCCGATTTGATCGTTCAACACGGACTTTCATGTTGAAACCGGAGCGTACCGATGCCTGATGCATTTACACATATTGCCATTCCGTCGCTGTTTCATCGGTACATTCGGCGTCCGATTATTGTGCCATTGTTTTTAATCGGAACCGTACTCCCTGATTATCTCCGGCAAGCAATGGCTCTCATTTTCCCGATGCAGTACAGCCCGTTCATTTTAATTTTTCACACATTCATTGGAGCATGCCTGACCACATTAATTATTACCGCTGTATTTCATGTGACAATCCGCAAGCTCGTATTCCTGAGTATTTTTCTGGGACAGTGCTGCCATTTTGCTGTAGATATGCTACAAGGTTTTCTGTGTGGCGGTAAACTTTACCTACTTTTTCCCTGGACTTTCTCGTTTGAAACCGGTCTTATCTCCGAATCAAAATGGCTGGAAATATTTGTCTTTTCAGTGATCGTGTTTAGTGGTTACTGGGGATGGTATTTGTGGCGCAGATTGCGTACAAAATAAAATTCCATGTGCAATAAAATGCAGAAACAACTTGTGTCCTGCCGAAGTATATTCTTTATACACATATGTGAAGATATTAATTCATCAGGATTTTTAATCAATTTCAAATTTAAAATTTTAATTATTGAAGAGGCATTTATGAACCTGTTCCGGTATTCGCTTTTAAGTTTGCTGATTTCAATATCGTCACAATCAGGCTCAGCACAGGACAGCGCTGCTACGAAACAAGATTCTTCAGCAGTTCATCAGGCGGATACAACACAAACCATTCTGAAACAGAAATCGTCATTGCTCAAACCAGAAAATAGACCGATGCTGATGAAGCCAACACTTCCGCCAATGGAGATATCCGAGAAACAAAAACGCATGCAATTTGATGTAGCACCACGCACGAACAATATCGTTGAACCGGGCGACGCTGCCAATTATGATGCCCTTAAAATGCCAACTAGCCGAGGTGATTACGATTTGCCTGAAAATTATATTCCGCCATTAATTCCGATTACCCCGATCGAACCGAAACGGGAAGACAAATTTCTGCCGCTGCCGTTTAATGAATATAGCATTCCCACTCGCGAAGAGTTGGATGTGCTGGAAATTTTATGGGCCAAAGAAGATGTAATGGATACGACCATCTATTCCACACTGGATCCGGATGCAAAATTAACAATGGAAGATTTACAAAAACTATTGGAAGGCATGGCGACCAAAGGATTTATCAGCCAAAAAATGGTGTCACCGCGATTTGAATTTAATGCATTCGGAATTCCGATCGAAATGAGCATGACGAATCGCCGCAATCGCGTTTATGAATACCGCAGCAAAGTGGATGAAGCGACGATGAAACGCTTTATTGATGCTAACGCGTTTCTGTATCAGGATGACAAATCAATTGTTAATCATCAGCGGCTTCAAGCCGCACGTCATGATAGTACGTTACTTAATGATTTGAATGACCGCATTAAACTGCCGGGAAATAATGCTGATGAAAAATAACATAAATGCTTTTCTGTTATGCATTTTTGTATTTGCATTAATTGCGAACTGCTCGTCCAATCGTGTGGAACAAAAAAGGCAGGTGGACTCCAAAATTCGGGTGATTCTCGATACGGATGCCAATAATGAGCTGGACGATCAGCATGCAATTGCCTATATGTTGTTTAACGGCGATGTGTTTGATGTGGAAGGAATTACGGTGAATCGTACCTTTAGCGGGGGAGATATTAATCAGCATTTTCAGGAAGCCAGGCGGATTGTAACGCTATGTGGGCTTGATTCGCAAATAGACGTTTACAAGGGCGCCAGCGGATCGTTTGATGAAATTAAAGCACATGTGAATGAATTCGAATTTGATGGCGATGATGCTGTAAATTTCATCATTGAACGCGCCAGCGTAGCATCGAACCGGCGATTAGTACTTTTGCCTGTGGGTAAATTGACAAATGTGGCGCTTGCTATATTTAAACAACCTTCAATTGCATCCAAAATTCGAATTGTCTGGCTTGGTTCTAATTACCCGGAGCCAGGCGAATATAATCAGGAAAATGATGTTGCTGCGCTGAATTATCTGCTTGAAACCGATGTGAATTTTGAAATTGCACTGGTGCGCTATGGCAAACCATCCGGTACGGATGCTGTGCGAGTATCGGTAACGGAGATTGAAACCAGAATGCCGGGAAAAGGGCCGCAGATTGCACGATCGGTAACAGGTCGACACGGAAATTCATTTACTAATTTTGGCGATTATTCTGTCAGTCTGTTTCAGCACATTGATGCACACGGAATACCACCATCACGAGCGTTATACGATATGGCAGTGGTCGCCATCGTTAAGAATCCGGATTGGGCATCTGCCACAACAATACCGGCTCCCCGGCTTGTGAATGGAAAATGGACGAATCAACCAGATAATCGTCGCTCGATAATTATATGGGATAAGTATGCTTCAGAGCAAATTATTCATGACTTTTACGATCGGATGGATCACTATGTCCTGGCAAAAACTGGCACGATGTAACAACGCGATGTATCGATGATAGTCAGCGGTGGTTTTAATAATTTGAATGATTATGTATATATCTCAGATACTATTTATGTTCAGAACCGAGGCCTGAGCTTGTCGAAGGCCGGATGTTACAGCAGACATAATTTCGTTGAATACCAGGAGACTGTTGCCTTCGACGACGTTCGTGTTCCGATGCATCGGAACGGTACGCCGGTGCGAGACGGCAGACTCAGGCAACGGAATAGCTGATATTTTCATAATCATTTTAAAATTTTGAAATGTACCGTCGATTAAAATCATTCAAAAAAAAAGCCTTCCAAAAATAAATTCCGGAAGGCTTGGTTTTTCATCTTATCAGTTCATTATAAACCTGCTTTGGCGTTTTGTTCTAAATATTTGCCGGCAACCGGGAAGAAACCCATTTCTTCGACGACTTTCTGGCCGTCTGCACTTAATTCGAATGCGATAAACTTTTTTACATCACCAGTCGGTTTGCCATTGACATATTGATACAGGGCGCGGGAAATCGGATACAGTCCGGATTTTACATTTTCCGCAACCAGGGGAGTTACTGGTTTGGATTTTGAATCATTTGCGACTTCGAGAACTGTAATGCCATCAATCACTTTTCTATTTTCGTCGAATACATAGCCGACACCAACATACCCAATCCCCGATTTGTCGGCTTTAATGCCTTCCACAATCTGAGCGTTACCATTCATTCGTTTCATTTTTGCTGAATAATTTTTATTTTGCAGAACGTGTTCCTGAAAGAATACATAGGTGCCTGAATTGGCTTGATGGCCGTACAGAGAAATCGGTAGATTGGGTCCGCCAACTTCACTCCAGTTATTGATTTCACCGCGGAAAATTGCTCCGATCTGATTGGTTGTCAGTGATTTTATCGGATTATTGCTATTAATAATGACGGACAACCCATCGATACCAATAACAAGTTCGTACGGTGCGACACCATTTTCTTTAGCGGCCGCATATTCCTTATCCTTCATTGGCCGTGATGCATCAGCAATAGCAATGCGGTTGGAAATCAGTGCTGCAATACCAACACCGGAGCCACCACCTGTTACGGCAATGTAGGAATCCGGATATTTTTCCATGTATACTTCTGATAAACGTTGCACAAGGTTCACTAGCGTATCGGAACCCTTAATCTGGATCATATCCTGTGAGAAAATATTGATACTGGATATCATCACCAGGATGAGTGTTGCAATCGTGATTTTTCTTAGCATGATTTATTACTCCATTTTTTGTTGGAATTAAAATTTATCATTACTCAGTAATTATTTTACCACTATCAAATTTTACATAAAGTGTGACCCGACCGGTAATATCCGAATCTTTACTACTATCGATATAGCTTTTTACGAGAATATTCGGCATCAGGTGCAGATTTCCTTTCGGAATATAATCGATTCCGGCAATGAGTAGTGTTTGTTCGTCACCCATACCACCAGTCAGTTATCTGTCGCTAAATTTGATGTAAACATCATTTTTTGTGTTAGGATCGTAGTAATCGTAGCGAGCGAAAGCTTTGAGCTTGGGCAGCGGTGTAATCAGCGACGCAAACAGCGAATATCCAAATTTTTTAACCTCTGCTGATTCAAAAGCTGTCAATACGCCGTTTGTAACTGTCGCATTCTGAATACCGGAATTTTGATTGGTGCGCCAGAAGGCTTCAACACCCAATGTATAGGTTATGGTTTCATATCCGACAAAACTTTTTAAAGTGTAATAGCCTGTGCTGCCGGCATAATCTTTTGCTGTACTTAAAACAGATGCCGTTTGTGGAGAATTTGGATCTTGTTTTTCGTAATCAGCGTACCCTTCAACAATCAAACCCTTTACGGGCGTTAACCAAAATGAATATCCAATTTTTTTATACTTGTCGACCTCAGAAGAACCGTAGCCCGACCCGTTTTGAATTGTGAGCCAGTGATGGGCAACCGTACCAAACAAATTACCCTTCACAGCAACACCCATGTCGGCAGACGGACTAATTTTATTAAGATCCATAATAGTTTTTTCGATTGAGCGCTACCCCCAATAATCTTCAGCATTTTTAAATGCATTGGTTTCGACAATACCAAGATAGATTTTGTGATTGGGAATTAAATTAGCCCATTTGACGAAAGCATGTTTTATAAATGGATTAATTTTGCTGGTCGAGCCATACTTATCGTGAGCTGCTTCCAGACGGAAACGAACCTTAATGTCATCGGTTAAGTTGTTTTCAAATGTAAAATACATGCGTCGGAATTCGAATGCATTACGCCCGTGTTCAGCATCTGAATTGTTTTTCATATTGCAATAGTAATCAGAAAAGAATAGCCCATTAATTTTAGAAGTCGTTTGTGCGTGCCCCCAGAGAATTACTCAGCACAAACACTGACACAAGCAAGATGAAAAGCAGTTTTCCTTTCATTTTTCCCTCTCATCGTTAGTAACTGAGAAATTATTTTCTGACATTTTTTGGCAGAAAATGTTAAACATATTTTAGACAGGGTTTCACGGATTCACAGGATTTGTATAATCTCTTCCTCTAAGAAATCCTGTTCATCCTGTTATCCTGTC
>JAFGDW010000371.1 GCA_016931935.1 Candidatus Zhuqueibacterota bacterium
ATTTGTATAATCTCTTCCTCTAAGAAATCCTGTTCATCCTGTTATCCTGTCTAATTTTTTTAATTCTGGTTTATCCAGGTTAGGTTTCAGAACCAATTTTTTCAGATGCTTTTTATCAGCAGATAAATGTAAAATAAAACAGATACAAATGCAAGGGATAAATACGAAATTGTCGATGTTACGAAAATTTAAATTAAACCTATCCGGCTTTGGATTTTATATCTCCGATTATGCATTACTAATACATAAAATGATAAGCTTGACAAATTACATTTATTTTTGTATTTTGATTTTAAGGAAATGAAACATATGTTTATCGCATTCATCATAGCTAAGAAAAGCCATTTGGAGGGCAGGAATGAAAAAAGTCACCATTTTCCTTATGATGGCGTTATTTGCATCGCAATGTTTGGCGTGGAATCCATTGCGAAATTATGAAACTATAACACTTACAGGCACGAAAGTTCCCTCATTTGTTGGGTTGCCTGTTAATGAAATTTATCTATTTGCTTATAACGCAAGTATTAATAGTTGGAATCAAATTCAGGTTCAAATCGATGAGTTAGCGGCTGATGGTAGCATCTTTGTTAACGTGAATGATTTAAACGGAATATTGGATGAAATTGAAGAAATTATTTTTCTCGTTAAAGACGCTGGTGATAAAGCGCCTGAAAACAAGCTGATCGAAGACAATATTTACAATCCGCGTTATGAAATAGAGTTAAACGATCCACTCGATTCATTTGACACGCGATATGTCTATTTATATCACTCAACAACGCTTGTACCTGATTCCAATCTTCCCACTTACATGAATTATACTGGTAGCACAAATGGGAACGATCAGGTTCAAGCATATGGTTATCTTGAAGGGCATGAGATCGGTGTTCCCCGGACGTGGCAAATCAGCACGAATAACGGTGGAACCAACGAAGATATTCTCGATTATCAAAAAGCGCGTGTTAATGCACTGGGCGGCACAAATATAACTGAAGATGATCTACAGGCGAAACAACCCAGTATCTCAGTCAGAACCGGTCCGATCCGTATTACCAGACGAGTAACATTCAGTGTTGCAGTGCTGGGCGGAATATACAACTTCGAAATTAGTTTTCATAAACGGTATTATCCATTTGCGATCAATTCATGGGCAGGAAAAACCCTAACAAGCACAATGGAGATAGATTTAATCCGCCAGTCGTACGATTTAAATAATAATGCAATTGGAATGGAATTCTACAACCAAAACAATCATACTGTAATTAATGGTGTCAGTGAATCGATTAATGCAAATGTTCGTGTTGATCCAGATTGGGATTGGTACCTGGTCACCGGAAGCAAAGGATCGTTTGTTAATATTCTGCAAGTGGATAATCTTGGTAGTCGTCAACGGCTTTATTATAAGGACAATAAAGCAACTGATGGTAATGATACCGGAGACAAGCGCTCAATTGGTGATATTGGTGTCATTTTAGATGGCTCACAACTTATTGGTAAATATAATTCGCAGATGTTCTTGTATTTTTTACCTGCAAACCAGGATAGTATTGTTGGCCCGGAAATATACGCCAATAAATTAACACCATTGAATGTTCAACCGCAGCTTCAATATCCTGTATTCGTGGATATTCCTAAAACATCAGTCAAGCAAGGGCTCTACGTTTCAATACCAGTTAATATTGCAGGTACAACTGGCATAAATGTTCAGGATGTTGTTTTAAAAATTGACTATGATCCATCCATTCTTCAATGGCAGGGAACAACAAACGAAGGTACGCTTACAGCCTCGTGGGATCAACCGCAGGTGACTGTTAACAGCGGCAATCTGAACATACATCTCCACGGCAGTTCGGCTTTAACTGGAAACGGTGCATTACTCAACTTGCAGTTCCGTGCGCTTGGCGAATCCGGTTCGGTTGCTGCACTTCATATCAGTCAACTTACACTAACAACAGACAAGCCACTTGCGGCATCCATAGAAGATGGAAGCGTAACTGTATTGCCTCCGGATGATGTGGCTGTTACTGTGCCGGAATATGCCCAGGAAGAAGGATTGGAGCAATGGGTGGCAGTTGTGGTGGATGATGTATCTGGCCTGGAGATAAAATCTGTATTCGTGCGATTAATATATGACCCGGAGGTCATTCTTCCAATCGAATCTGCGACGGATAAGACAATTGCCGAATCATGGAATCAATTTTCGTCATCATCACCACAACCGGGGATATATGAATTTACAATGTCGGGGGATGAACCATTGACAGGGGAAGGTGTTTTGTTTTACACGAAATTTCAGATAGTAGGAAATCCCAATGATTCTTCTCCGCTGCGACTCGATGATGTGACTTTCAATGATGGATTCCCCGTTTCTGTTAAATCGAACGGAGTATTAACTGTACTTAGAACTACCCTCGTAACGCTCACATTACAAGATACCACACTCTTTTCCGGTGCAATCTGTGATATCCCCATTCAGGTTGAAGATGTTACCGATTTAGGACTTCAGGAAGTGAAAATGGTTATTGAGTACGATGGAACAGTATTGGATATTCTGGAGCTTGAACAGAATGGTACGCTTTCGGAACAAGCTGAAACGGCAGACCTTAATTTGCTGGAAAATGCCGTTGAAATAAAAGTCGCGAAGCAAAGTGGATTTTCAGGTGCAGGCACATTAATCAAAATACAGGCGCACGTGATCGGATTACCGGATAAAACGACGAACCTTCATTTTGCGCAGGTATCGGTGTCTCCGCTGCAATTAACTACGGTTGCCAATGATGGAATAGTCACTGTCATTCCTGGCGAGATTACGTTGAGTTTGCCGGATACCACTTCGTCTTCAGGAACACAAGTGACAGTCCCGCTAATGATCTCTGACGTGTCTGAATTAAACATCAAAAAAATAACAATGCAAATTACCTATGATAATACTGTGCTGGATGCATCGGGGTATTCCATAGCAGGAACGCTTGTTGAAAACTGGGCCAGTATTTCTGTAGGCGATATTATTAACCGGGTCAACATCGTGATGAGTGGGGATGATGCTCTGCAAGGAGAAGGAATTCTGCTTTTCATCAAATTTAATGTCATTGGCAGCATCGGTGAATCGTCAACACTTACAATATATAATCCGCGAATTCAAAATGCTAACATAACCAAGGTAAATGGCTCGATCGCAGTTAGTGCCGTCGTTCCAGTTGAATTATCACTGTTTGATGCGACAGTAAACGGACAAGCTGTGTCTTTGCGCTGGGCAACAGCAAGTGAAACAAATAATCTCAGATTCGAAATTCAGCGAAAACTTGTTGATACGGATGTGTGGCAGTCGCTTGGCTTCGTTAAAGGAAACGGCACAACCACGGCAACTCACGAATACCGGTTTGACGATAGTTTAGTTGATCCCGGTAGTTATGAATATCGACTTAAACAAATTGATACGAATGGATCGTTTGAATATTCAAACGCAATTCGTATAGAAATTACAGCACCGGAAAAATGGCAGCTTGCCCAAAACTATCCGAATCCGTTTAATACCATGACACGAATTGATTATCAAATGCCGGTTGCGGATTTCATAACAATTCGGATTTATAACCTGCTCGGACGTGAAATACGGACACTTGTTCAACAGCGACAAACTGCAGGATTCCATTCAGTCGTTTGGGATGGTAAAGATGATAATGGCTCAGTGATGCCTTCCGGAATTTATATTTATCAGTTGAAATCCCGTGCTTCAACCTTGTCTCAAAAATTGATGTTACTTGAATAGTATTAAAAATGCGGTGGTTGTGATAAACTTCCACCGCATTTTTTGAACCCCACTTCGCTCAGACGAACGAAAATAATTGTTGCCTTTTTGTGATATAATTACTAATTTAATACATGACAAAGTTAGCTCGCGCCATCCGCAATACATTAACCAACTGTTTGCAGCTAAAGAAGGATGAATCCCTCCTCGTTATTATTGATTCGACAAATCAGGAACTTGGTCAGAATTTTTATCAAATCGCTCAAAAAATCAGTACGAATGTGTTGCTCGTGCATACAACAGCGCTAAGAGATAGTGATGAACCTCCGGCCATACTTCGTGATTTGATGATGCATGTCGATGCGAATCTCGTTATTACAACCGAGCAAATTTATCACTCCCAGGCGATTAAAAATGCGTGTCATCACGGTTCACGCATTCTTTGTTTGACGAACACATCCCGGTCCGTTCTGGAACGAACATTGAGTGCCAACCTGGATTTTATTGTTGAGAAAAGTAATCGATTGGCTGATTTGCTTTCGATCGGGAAAAGTGTCCGTGTAACAACAAAAGTGGGCACAGAATTAACAATACCCATCAGCCGGTACAAAGCATTCTCGAATACAGGAATTGTATCTGAAGCCGGAATGATGGGAGCGCTGCCAGCCGGGGAGGCATCAATTCCTCCGATTAAGCGAAAAGCGCAGGGAATAATTGTAGTTGATGGGTCTTTGGGTGCGTTAGGATCGGTGGATAAACCGATTGAATTACGAATAGTGGATGGATTTTTAAAAAAGATATCCGGGGGAGAAGCAGCACAAGTATTACGAAGCATAATTAAAAAATGTGGACAAGGTGCACGTAATCTGGCGGAATTCGGGATCGGAACAAATCCGGCGGCTCAAATTACCGGCGTATCCAATGAAGATGAAAAAGTGTTAGGCACCGTTCACTTTGCCTTTGGCGACGCTTCGTTTGAAGGCGGGCGTATTCAAAAACCTTGTCATGTAGATACAATAATAAAAAAACCGACAGTATCAATTGATGGGCATTTAATTTTGCAGGATGGGCAATTGTTGGTTTAAACTCAACTAATGCCCACGAAAATTTCGCAGTGTACGACCTTCCTTTTTAGTTGGCCGGCCTTTATATTTTGGCTTAAATTTGTTGGTCGCAGAAAACATCGCCTTACGAAGTGCTTCTTCCTCTATCTCCTCTGGCGTTGGCTCATGTTCATGATACAACAGCCGTGCTTTTTCCGCGCTGATGCTTTTTGTAGAAATATCCAATATATCAAATGTTCGGCGTTTTTGTTTCATCCGCACGACAAGTGTATCACCAGCCTGGATCGTTTTCGCTGCTTTGGCAATTTGATTGTTTACCATTACTTTACCTTCATCACAGGCTTCCGCAGCTAATGAACGGGATTTAAAAATCCGGGCAATTTTCAACCACTTATCAAGCCGCATTTTTTCTGCTGGTTGCGTTTCCATACGAGACCTTCATTAGTTCTATCAATATCAATTTATATTCAATCTGATCTTTGACAGTTGCGAAAAAAGCGTTCTTAAAAAACAGGCATTTATCACTGCCTTAAAATTTGTTGGCACTACAATATTCTTTGATACGTGGATTTTGCAGG
>JAFGDW010000372.1 GCA_016931935.1 Candidatus Zhuqueibacterota bacterium
ATTTGTATAATCTCTTCCTCTAAGAAATCCTGTTCATCCTGTTATCCTGTCTAATTTTTTTAATTCTGGTTTATCCAGGTTAGGTTTATACAAACTGAATTTTTGGTTGTCGACGGAAGGCATATATATTCAAAACGGTCACGAATTGAACATTTCATTTTATGCAGTTATGGAGTGAAGTGACTGCGTCACTTCAAACAGCGACGCAGTCGCTGTGCTCCACAATGTTCACATTATGCCCATTGTAAGTATAACATGCCTTATCACACAAGCCACATTTTTTACAGGTGTCATTATTTATTGTGATCTAAAATAGTGATATTCTGTTCAATAAACCCGATATCCGGGCGATCGGACAACCTAATTTGTGATACTGGTACATACTTTGTAATGAAGTATCAGCACTCATTTTCATCATTAGTTCCATCATGATACCAATGGGACACATCCAGCGACAAAATACTTTGCCCCAGAAAATTCCGAACAGTGAACCCGCCGCTACGATCCACCAGAGCGAAATATGATAATGACTCACAGCTATATAAACGGAAATACCAATCGCATTTGAAAATAAAATCGTTTCTGCGCGAAAAACGCTATGAACATATTTTGCTTTTTCATTTTCGAACCTGTACCCTGGTATTATAGTATTACTAATTAACTTTTGCCCAGTCTGTCCACTTTAATTAGAGAATATAATGGTAGCTGGACATGGCAAATTTGTGCAAAAAATCAAATGTAAATGGCCGTTTGCTAATGTTGCACAGGATCAAACGTGAAACGTCAAATGTCAAACGAACAACAAAATAATTTGTCTTTTTACTTTTCACATTTCATCCCGCCATCGGTGGGAACGTTTCACATGCGGCTTGCTGCACTAGGAAGAGATAAATGAATAAAACCTCGAATAATAAAATTAGTATCCGCTCAATTATTAAGATAGCTGTATCAGGATCATACTCCGTCGAAGCATGAACAATAATGTTAAGTTTCCCCATATTTTTTGAAGGGATACTAAAATTAGATGCACAAGTCATCAAAAAGATGTCAACTTTTCTGAACATGTAAAAATTTCATTCTCCCTGCCACGTCGTTCCGATTGAATTTTATTAATCAAATTTCCCCAAAAATTCAGGCAAATTCCGATGAAAGCGTATTTAAACAAGACAGATTCTCCTTCAATTTTTCCACGATCGCTTGTACTTGTCTGTGAGATGATTTTCCCATTTTTTCCCTTGTTTTATAATCACGAATTGGCTATATTTTAAGCTATTCTTTTTGAATTAGGTGTTATGTTGATAAATTACACAAGATAACCGTTCTTGTATTTCGATAGCATACTCGTCCAATCGAATGAATGTCGCTAATATAAACATAAAATCTGATGGCTAAAAACTGTTCGCTGATCGTTATATGTCACAGACTTATAAGTACCTGTTCGGCCCGGTCGCTTCACGGCGATTGGGCGTGTCGCTCGGCATCGATGTGGTGCCGCATAAAACCTGCTCGCTGAATTGCGTGTACTGCGAATGCGGGACGACCACCAATTTAACGGTGGTGCGTCAGGAATATTTCCCAACGCAGGACATCGTAGATGAATTGCAATCTTATTTGCATACCAGTCCGCAACTGGACGCCCTGACTTTTTCCGGCGCTGGCGAGCCAACTTTGCATGCAGGATTCGGCGAGATTGTGGGTTTCATTAAGCAATCTTATCCACAATACAAGCTAGTGTTGCTTACTAACTCCACATTGCTTGATCAGCCCGATGTAATGGAAGCTGTGCAAAAAATCGATTTAATCATCCCGTCGCTGGACGCGGCATCGGAATTGGTATTCAAGAAATTGAACCGACCACATCGAACCCTTACAGCAGAAACGATGATCCGTCAACTTGCGTACCTGAAGCAGCACGCGCCTGTTGAAATGTGGCTGGAGATTTTCATTGTGCCCGGATTGAATGACACTGCTGATGAGCTTGCACTACTTAAACAGGCGGTGGACAAAATTCAACCCGATCGCGTTCAAATCAATTCACTCGACCGGCCACCGACAGCACAATGGGTAAAACAGGCAACGCCTGAAAAATTACGTGAAATCGCCCGGCAATTTAGTGATCGGGCAGAGGTTATCGCCCGATTTTCATCAGCGATGAAAGTGAAAGCCGATAACCATGCTCTGGCCGATGCCATTGTTCAACTCATCAAACGCCGACCCTGTACGATTGATGATCTCGTTTCCACACTTGGTCATCCACAGTCGGATATTGAGTATGAGCTTAAAATGCTCATGCTGCACAAGCAAGTGCAACAGGAACAACTGGATCGGGGAGTGTTTTATCGGATCGTGGAGGATTTTCAATAAGCATGGATTACGATTCCATAAAAACAAACGTACGTGAGGTTCTTAAATCGTTACCTGAGCATGTCACGCTTGTCGCCGCCGCTAAAACCCGATCTGCGGATGAAGTATCAGCCGCCATCGATGCCGGCATAAAAATAGTCGGCTATAACTATGTTCAGGAAGCGGCCGATATTAAGCCACATATTCTGCAATCTGTGAAGTGGCACATGATTGGCCATTTACAAACGAACAAGGTAAAAAAAGCGGTTGAACTGTTTGATATGATCGAAACGGTCGATTCTATCAAACTTGCGGATGCAATTGACCGGCATGCCAACGACGCCGGTAAAATTATGCCGATTCTTATTGAAATCAACAGCGCAGGTGAATCCAGCAAAAACGGTATCTCAATCGAACATCTTGATGCGCTTGTCGACCACATTCGTACGCTGCCGAATATACAATTGGAAGGATTAATGACCATGGGAGCATACGCGATCGATCCTGATGAGGCGCGCAGATATTTCCGGGAAACGAAAGCTGCATTTGATCGGTTGAAGACTGTAAAATTAGCTAACATCACCATGCGGCATCTTTCCATGGGCATGAGTGACAGCTACAAAATTGCGATTGAAGAGGGCGCCACCATGGTGCGGATCGGAACACGACTATTCGGAGAACGATATAAATGATTCAGACCAATGCGTTTCCCCAGGTTAAATTGCTGCTGCAATGCATCACATGCGCCGTCGATAGTTTCAATACACTGGCGAAAAAGGGATTGATTCCCGAAAAGAATCAGCAGCCTGGCATGAAAGACTTGTTGCACTTTCTCAGTACGATGGATTACAGTAAAACGCCGTTGCACATGGGGCAAATCTCGCACCGAATAATACGTAAATGGGCTGCCAATCCCGACCCGTATATAGCTGAAAAACGCCAGTACAACGCCACAATGCTGGAGCATTACGATGAGTTAAAACGGGAAGTCGAATTCAGTAACGATCCGTTCGATCTGGCGCTGCGGCTGGCTGTCGCCGGTAATGTTATCGATTTGGGATACAATCACGGACTGGATGTTCATACAACGCTGGAGAAGGTACGCACTGCGCCGTTCGTAATTTACGATGCCGAACTGCTGCGCCGGGCCGTGGCAAATGCAAACACAATCCTTTATCTGGCCGACAACGCTGGCGAAATTGTACTGGACAAGTTGTTTTTGGAGACGCTAAAGCATCCGAACGTGTATCTTGCCGTTCGCAGCTCCCCAGTCATTAATGATGTGACGCTTGAAGATGTGGCGCCGCTCGGTCTCGACAAATTTGCTACAATTATAGCTAATGGCAGCGATGCCCCCGGAACGTTGCTCGAAGATATTTCGAAAGAATTCAGAGCGATTTTTGAACAGGCGGATGTGATTATTGCTAAAGGACAAGGCAATTTTGAAGGTTTGGCGAGCGTGCGGGCACCAATATTCTTTTTATTGATGGCGAAGTGTGAACATGTGTCGCGGCATCTAAATGTGAATAAAGGGGATTTTATCGTGATGAGGCAATTAGACAGCTAATTTTTTTGAATACTATTTTTTAAATAAATCCGAATGTGAACCTGTTCTTTCCAATACTATTAAATCTCTGGTGCGTTTATAATTGAGAAGCTAATCAGGCTCAATGTGGCAATCCCGATACTCGTTGAATGTTCCTGCCAACTGATGGTCTTTATGCTGTGCTGGTAATTGTTCCCCGGATGCCAATATCTCAATAACCTGTTTAAGTTTTTCAAGATTTTTATTTTGTTTCTGAAGCCGTTTGTAATCTTTCTTAAATTGAGACGTGTAATATATTGTCAATGATCGAGTTCCTTGAATAATTCATCGACCGAATCTACTTGATTTAGTTCCTGCCCTTGTTCTGATTTACGGATGGTTTCAGTTGTTAGCTCATTTGGTATTTTCAATTCGAACGGAATGCCATTGTGAAGCGTCACTTGTGTCAAGTACATGGATATTGCTTCGGACATCGTGATATGTAGCCGATTAAATACTTTTTGTGCCTTTTCTTTGACTTCTGGATCGATGCGCGCCTGGATGGTTGCTGTTCGTGGCATGATTTATGGCATCCATTTTAGAAATGTAGTGACAATTGACATACATTGTTTAATGGTTAAGATAACAATGAAATCCATACGAGTCAATTTAATTTAATCGTGTTGGAAATTCTTTGAATATGAATCCGGCAACATTAAAATTTGTTAAAATCTCAGCAATAATATTCGCATTGATTTCGATTATAATATTGCTATATTTATTACTACCAGCAATAAAAACTGATTGTGTTATCGTGACGAACAAGGAAATTGTTAAAAATCAGGGACGTGGAGTTTCTACTTCGTACTAAATATCGGCTACTGGAAGTAAAAAATACCATGAATCTGTTAGGCCTGGATTTTATAATAACCTAAGCGTGGGTGATTCACTTAAGCTATATTTGTCAAACGGTTTCGGTGAATGAAAAAAAGCCGAATTAATTAAACATCAGAATGTTGTAATTACCAGCAAAGGCGAAAATATTTATTGGTCAGGTGTAGTTGCGTTGATATTTTTAATTCCATTGATTACGTTCATAAAGTAAATCGACCTGGAACAAGATCGATTGTTAATCACAATAATCGGTCTAATTATTTTCATTAGTTATGTATTGTGGCTGATTTTTATCGCATCACAAATTGGAAAGTAAAAAGGTTGGGAGCACCTATGCAACAAGAAAATAGATTTAATGAAATACAGCGATTGCAGGAAATGGTCAAAGCCAATATGGCCAACGTGAAACATAAAATTATTGTGTTAAGCGGAAAAGGTGGTGTCGGTAAAAGTACGGTGGCAACGAATATCGCTTGTGGATTGGCTCAGCTTGGGAAAAAAGTGGGCATTATCGATACTGATATTCACGGCCCATCGCTGGCGAAAATGCTGGGAATTGAAGGGCAGTTCATGCAGCCTGGTGATGGTGAGCACAGCATGAAAGCAGTTGAAGCCAAAGGCATTAAAATTGCAACAATGGCTTCATTATTGCCAGATGCCGATGCTCCGGTTATCTGGCGTGGCCCGCTGAAAATTAGCGCTATCAAACAGTTCATCGGTGATGTGGTATGGGGACCGCTGGATTATTTGGTGATTGACTCGCCCCCGGGTACCGGTGATGAGCCGTTGACTGTCGCCCAACTTATTCCGGAGGCGGATGGTGCGATCATCGTGACGACGCCACAGGATGTCGCGCTGATTGACTCACGTAAAACAGTCAACTTTGCCCGGGCGATGAAGTTGAATGTTTTGGGCATAATCGAAAATATGAGTGGATTTTCCTGCCCGCATTGCCACCAACCCATCGATTTGTTTAAAGTTGGCGGTGGCCAACAAACGGCTATAAATATGGGTGTTCCATTTTTAGGCGCGATCCCCATCGATCGCGATGCGGTGGATGCCAGCGATGATGGTACGCCATTGGTGCTGGAATATCCGGATTCACATGCTGGTAAAGCGTTTAAGGAAATTATCGATCGTTTGGTAGAAACAATCGAGCAGGTGCATGGGTAATTGCAGCCAATAACGTTGCGATAGACTGAATTGAAATATCCGTCATATTCGGATGAGCAACATCAACAAAGTATTAAGGATCCAAGTTGAAATTTTAAAAGCCCAATGATTGCCGATGTGGTTTCAATCAGAACCGATAAATCAAAAAATTCTTAATAATATGAAATCAGGGAGTTTTAACAATGCCGACCTATGAATATCGATGTGACGAATGCGGTCATGAATTCGAAAAATTTCAAAGCATCACCGATGAGCCGATTAAAATTTGTCCGGTTTGCGAGGGCACTGTTACGAAAAAATTATCAGGCGGGAGTGGAATTATATTTAAGGGGAGTGGTTTCTATCAAACGGATTATAAAAAATCGAGTTGTTGCTCGCATGAACATAAGTCGGAATCATGCGATTCGCCGAAAAAATGCTGTGAAGGCGGCAATTGCGGCCATGCACATTAGCAATTGAATGAGTTTTAAAATCCCGAATTGAGACTAAATCACTTGTTGTACTAACGGATCTATTTTTTGACACGGATGGTTAATACAGGGCAAGGGGCTATTTGCAGAACTTTTTCAGTGACGCTGCCTAATAATACACGTGGCCAATAACCGTGTCCGTGTGTGCTCAATGTGATTAAATCGATTTCCTGATCCTTCGCATAATTCACTATTTCAGCGGCGGCATCAACGTTGCGGCGAACGACACGTTCAATTTCAACATCCGAAAACTGGTCGGATACTTTCATTTCCGATTTCAACATTTCGCTCATTCGGTTGAAAGCTTCGTCGGAACTATAGGCTTTTACGCGGCGTTTTTTAAATTCATGCATTTCGACAACATGCACTAAATAAATTTTCGCCTGAAAATTTCTCGCTAATTCAACTGCTTCATCCAATGCACGGTACGAGCGATCAGATAAATCCACCGGACACAAAATTCGCTTGATACGGGCCTCGGTTCGCTTGCCATGCAGCGTAAGCACCGGGCATTCCGCCTTCCTAATCACTTTTTGTGATTCGGTGCTCAATACCGGAATATGTGTGGCGGCAAATCCTCCTGCTGCCAGAATAATCAAGTCTATCGCTTCATCCTGCGTATACTGCAAAATCTCCTGATATACCGTCCCATAACGAACATTAATGTCAATTGCTTCCGGGAGCTTTTTTTTGAATTCCTCGATTTGTACTTGTACGTCATCTTCCAGGCTTTTTAAATATCCAGTCACATCCGGGAAAAACCGATAATAAACTTCGGGAGGATGCGTGCTGACATGAACGAAACGAATGGCAGTGTTATAATGTCCTGCAAAGGAAATTGCATATTTCACGACATTTTGAGCCGATGTCGATAAATCAATTGGACAAAGAATGTTATTAATTTGCATCAATGGGGAAATATTCCTTCGTTTGAAGTAGATTAGAAGCGCATATTTACATTCTGATTTTACTAAAATTGAGCAGAAAAAGCAAGTTAATTTTGATTCATTTGAAAACGAATGGATGACGTGTTTTCAGATGAATTGATATAGCTTATAAATTCATACCTCAATTCTTATGTAAGAAAGTCAAAACTAAGCCCGGAAATATAAGTCCCGGATTTTATCGCAAAAGCTGTTGCGAAGCAGCATGATACGAACTTCGTACAAGTGGACCCGATTCAATATAGGCAAATCCCATTGCCAGTCCTTGCTCCTTTAATTTTTTGAATTCAGCAGGGGTGACGTACCGATTAATTGGCAAGTGTTCGGCGGATGGTTGCAGGTACTGACCCATTGTCAGGATGTTGCAACTCACCCGCCGCAAATCTTGCATCACCTTAACGATTTCATCCAAACGTTCCCCCAAGCCAAGCATTAGGCCTGATTTTGATATTAATCCGGCCTGATGAGCAAATTCAATAATTGATAATGATTGTGAATAATTTGCCTGCGGGCGAACCGACGGATAAATTCGCGGTACCGTTTCCAGATTGTGATTGAGAACATCTGGCCGGACGTCAAACACCTGTCTAAGCGCATTCTCGTCGCCCTGAAAATCCGGGATCAACAGCTCTGTTTTGCAGTCGGGAACACGTTTACGAATTTGGCGAACCGTTTCAGCAAAAATCGAAGCCCCGCCATCCGGTAAATCATCGCGGGTGACGGATGTAATGACAGCATATTTTAATTCCATCTTTTCGACAGCAATCGCGACGCGTTCGGGCTCATTGCAATCAACGGCTCCCGGATGCCCGGTACGAACCGCACAAAAATGACAATTGCGGGTACAGGTATTACCAAGAATCATAAACGTGGCAGTCCGGCTGTTCCAGCATTCGCCAATGTTGGGACAATGAGCGCTTTCACATACGGTGTGCAAACGTTGCTCGCGTACCAGTTTTCGAATGTCATGAAAATTTTGTCCCACTGGTAGTGGAACTTTCATCCATTCCGGATGTCGTTTTTCTCGTATTCGCATAGTGTTAGAGATGGCTAAACGTGCCATGCACTTCCGAAATGCGCGGCACAATAAATTAATAAAAAAAGTTGACTATACTTGAATTTCAATATTTATATAGTTAATGGATTAATGACATTATCTGAATAGAAATGTAATTTTTAACCACGAATTTCACTAATTCACACGAATTTTAAACAATCCTTATTATGCTGCACACGGTCATAAATTGAACTTTTTTCATCAAAATTTTCGTTGCCTGAGCCTGTCGAAGGCAACACAAACGTACCGTACTGTTGTCCCGCTTCAATTCAGCGGGATCAGCTAACGATGAGACCAGGAAAATAAAAATGTTCAAATTATGCCTGTTCAAAGTATAGTGAAAATCAGTGGCATTCGTGGTCGAAAAAGAATTATTATAGTATTCTGAATTATATATGAATCGCTTCGTCATACGCCGCAGCCGCTGCTTCCATGATTGCTTCGGAGAGTGTCGGATGCGCATGAATCGTCTTTAAAAGTTGATGCCCATCAACATTATTATTTTTCACGACGCTCAACTCATTGATCATTTCGGTCGCTTCAGCGTGAATTATATGGGCGCCAAGCAATTGATGCGAGCTTTTTTCGAATATTAATTTGACCAATCCCTGTGATTCCCCCAACGCCAGCGATTTTCCATTTGCCTGAAATGGAAATCGTCCCACAGTAATATCAAATCCGTTTTCAATTGCTTTTGCTTCAGTCAACCCGATGCTGGCAACTTGCGGCTGACAGTAGGTACAACCCGGAATACTTTTGTAATCAATGGCAGGCGGATTGAGGCCGGCCAGTTTTTCCACCGCGACAATTCCTTCTGATGATGCAACATGCGCCAGCCACGGCGGTCCTATAATATCGCCAATCGCAAAAATCGATTCGACTGATGTTTGATAGTTAGCATTCACCGGGATCCAACTTTTCTCAACATTCACCCCAATCCGATCCAAACCCAGATTTTCGGAATTCCCCTGAACACCGATAGCGACAAGCGCCACATTGGCTTCCAGTGTAAATTCTTTATCATTTTGTAAAACAGTCACCGCGACGCTGTCCGCAGAAGACTCAACAGACTGAACGCGGCTGTCTGTGTAAATTTTTATCTTCATTTTTTTGAATTGAGTTGTCAGAATTTTCGTAATCTCCTGATCCTCAATTGGCAGGATGGACGGCATCATTTCTACCAAGTGCACCTGACATCCAAGACTTTGATAAAAATAGGCGAATTCGACCCCAATAGCGCCGGCGCCGATAATAATCATTGTTTGCGGCAATGTTTCAAGGCTCATAGCTTCTTTGCTGGTGATGATAGTTTTACCGTTAAACGCCACCCCCGGAAGCTCCCGTGGCCGCGCGCCGGTTGCAATAAGCACACGTTTGGCATTGACAGTCTCAACAACATTTCCGGTATCATCTTTGACTGTCAGTTCGTGGGCTGACACAAATTCGGCGTTTCCAGTTATAACAATAATATTGTTTTTCTTGAAAAGGAATTCAACGCCCTTGGAAAGACGCATCGCAACTTTGCGACTGCGTCCGATTATTGCCGGGAAGTCAATGCTTACATTTTCAGCCAACATGCCAAATTCTTTGTGTCGTTGTAATAAATGGAAAACTTCAGCGCTTCGTAACAATGCTTTTGTGGGAATACATCCCCAGTTCAGGCAAACACCACCAACTTCTGCCCGTTCAATGACAGCCACGTTCATCCCTAATTGAGCTGCACGAATCGCAGCAACATATCCGCCGGGTCCGGAACCGATTACCACCAGATCAAATTCATGTTGAGCCATAATGTCCTCATTGCGTTTTAATCATTGATTTTAACAGGTTGAGATTGTTAGTGAACCACGTATCACCCCCCGGGGTTTCCAATACTTTGGGAATAGTATCAAACAGTTCGGTATTCATTAAATATTTGAAGGCATCTTTTCCGATTTCCCCGGCACCGATATTATCGTGGCGATCGACACGGGATGCTAATTGTTTTTTAGAATCATTGAGATGGATGGCTTTCAAATATTTAAGTCCAATGATCCGATCGAATTTACGGATGACATTATCAAAGGAATTATATGTTCGAATATCATATCCCGCAGCGAACGCATGAGCCGTATCAAAACAGATACCCATCCGATGCTTTTGTTCAACGCCATCAATCATCGCAGCCAGTTGTTCAAAGCGCCATCCTAAATTGGAACCTTGTCCGGCCGTATTTTCAATATATAAATTGACTGAATACCGTTCGTAATTAGCCAATAGCAAGTTCAGGCTCGTTACAATTGTAGAAATACCTGCATCTTCCCCTGCTCCGAGATGTGATCCGGGATGAAAAACAATGCCTGGGATATTAAGCAATTCGGCGCGCTCAATTTCATCGGCAAATGCCAATCTTGACTTTTCCAGATTATTTTTATCCGGATTTGCAAGATTTATAAGGTAAGAATCATGAATTAGCACAGATTGGATGGACGATTCAGTATAGCGTTGTGTGAAAATATTCGCAGCCGGCTCGCTAATTGGGTTTGCGTGCCATTGCATTTGATTTTTGGAGAAAATTTGAATCGCGGTGCATCCCAGGGATTCACCGCGATCGAAGGCTTTTTCTAAACCACCAGCGATTGAAACATGCGCACCTAATAACATTGTTCCATATTATTCCAAGTAAGGCTGCAATTTCTCGCGGCGGTGAATGTATCGTAGTTTACGGAGTGCTTTATTTTTAATTTGACGAATCCGCTCCCGACTCAGATTCATCATATTGCCAATTTCCAGCAAAGTCAATTGCCGTTCCTGACCGATACCATAATATAAGCGAAGAACCTGTGCTTCATCGGGATTTAGTGAATCCAGGGCGGCTTTAATTTCATAGTCTAACGACTCCTGAAGCAGCACACTGTTCGGGGGTAAAAATTCATCGCTTCTCACCCGATCGATCAGTGGCTGACTATCCTCGTCCAGTCCATTGCTATCATCCAGAGAAACCTCCTTGCCCCAATAGGAAAGGTCTTTAAATAGCTTTGTTGGAGAAATGTTCAGCTCTTTCGCCACCTCTTCCATTTCAGGTGGTCGACCGAGATCCTGTTCTAAAAGCTCAAGAGTGTTAATCACTTTTTGAAGTGACCAGACATGATTGATTGGCAGACGGACAAGCCGTGAGTGATTTGCCAGAGCGCGAAGTATGGATTGGCGTATCCACCAGACAGCGTAGGAAATGAATTTGATCCCACGGTTGGCATCAAAACGACGTGCCGCTTCAATCAAACCGAGGTTACCCTCGCTGATCAGTTCTTCCAATGGCAATCCTTTATCCTGATACTCCTTTGCGATGAAGACAACGAATTTTAAGTTGGACTTCACCAAACGACTGAGTGCCTGACGATCGCCACTTTTTATCTTATCGGATACTGTCTTTTCTTCTTCCCGTGAAAGGGACGGAATTTTATCTATCTCATTAAGATAGATATTGGTTGTATCTTTTATTCTTGCCATATGCACCTGAAACGTTATTATACGCTTTTAATGGTATAACGTAATTTATTGAAAAACGTTCCATTTTAGTCCTACTTAGAATGGCTGACCAAAAGTTGCGCAGGATGGAACTTGAATTAACACAATTTGTGTGAACGAAGATATATCCATCACTAAATATGACTACCAATCACGTCGTTTGGGTGCAACTTTTTAAAAAATTATCCGATGATATTTCGTTTAATCTCCAATAATTTCATTATATGCGATTTTTCCTGAATGATCAGGTTATTTATTATATCACGATTCCCATTATCTGCAAGTTCTCGAATTTCCTGAAAAAATAATATATTATCTTTTTCAAAACTTATGGCAATTTGTATGGCTCCAATTTCATCATTTAGTTCGTCGCTAAGCATGTATCCATCATCAGTATCGGGAAACACTTTGGTATCTATCAACGCTTGAAAATAGCCAGATACTTCATCCCAATTATAGGGGCTGTTGATAAGACTTTTTTCGAAGGATTTACGAAGTTCTTCAAATACGATGATATGTTGTTTTTCCTGTTCTGCCAGCCATGAAAATAAATCAACCAGTTGGGGTTGTTTTGCTCGTTTGGACAGCAATGAATAAAAATCGACTCCTTTTTGTTCGATTTGAATTCCCATTTCAATGACTTCATGTCCTGAATAGGATATTTTCATTCCCATCGACCCTTTCCCGTTTATATGATTATTTCCTGGCCTTCACGTGCTGCTGAAATTGTCATATTTGTACGACGACCCTCCAGCTTTTTTTGCATTGTATCTACAATTACGTCGATTTCGTTATCGGTACGTCCCGGGTTGTGATGAAAAAACAACAATTGCTTTACACCAGCTTCCAGCCCGAGTTCCACGGTTTGTTCATAGGAAGAATGTCCAAAACCGGAATTATTTTTTAGCTCATCTTCAAGATACTGCGCATCATGAACCAAAATATCGGCAGCGGAACAGAATTCAACAAATTGCTCCCATTTGGTCGCCCGATCTCGTGGTGGTGTTAGTTCATTGTCTGTGATGAAGATGATATGTTTTCTATCTTCCATGACTTTAAATCCATAGGCAGTTCCCGGATGATTGTTTTCGATAAATGAAAATGTAGCCGATCCGATCGGGTGCGAGCCTTCGTTTATGGGCATAAATTTTATTTTTGATTTTAATTCATCAAAGTTTACCGGAAAGTATCGCGATTCCATTTGATTGGTCAGAATATCGTGTAGCTTGTTATATGTCGGGGGGCATCCGTAAATATTTATATTTACATCGTCCTTATATGCAGGCTTAAAAAATGGAAAACCCTGAATATGATCCCAATGTGAATGTGTCAGAAATAAATTAATCTGATGGTTTCCGTTTTGTTTTAAATATTCTGCACCAAAGTTCCGAATGCCCGTCCCCGCGTCAAACAGAATGAGAGTACCATCATTCAATAGTAGTTCAACACAGGTGGTATTACCACCGTATTTCACTGTTTCTGGACCGGGAGAAGGGATAGAACCTCGTGTACCCCAGAATCGTAGCTTCAAATCTATACCTCCTCGACAATGTGCAGGCAGTAGTTGTTGTACCTTTAAAGGTAATAAAGCGAGAATGTAATACACATACTGTGTCCACGATCACATTTTAGAATTTTATCTTTAAGGATATACTGTGCTAAGGACCCTTATGTATTAAATTTCATTAAAAATACTACAACGAGTGATTAAAAAAATATGTAAAAATCTTGTCAAAATCAAGCCTATTGACTTTTGTTACTATAAATTAACGAATTCTTGGCCCACTTTTCTGAGAAAGTCATAGCGTGGCTAAACCGCACGGAAAACGGGGAAAGGAAAAAGAATTATATCTTTTCCGTTGTCCCTGTTCTGTTCTCCATTAATTATTTTACTAATACATAATATTGAGATTAAAAAATATTTTGCATTTTTTTGCAAAAGTTTATAAGTAATACTATATATACAAAATCATGGGAAATTTATAGTTTGTTACTCATCGTGATCTTATTATAATCGTCAATTAAATTGAGAATATTATGTTTACCATTGCTCAAGTTGATATGTGCTGTCCTGATAAAAAAGCGATGCACCAAAACCACTATAAAATGCAAATGAAATAATAACCCGTTTGGTGTTGTCGTTTTCCTCATAACTTAGATTGACGGGGGGAATAAAGACTTGTTGAAAATATAAACGGCTAACCTGGTTATTACTACGTTCAAAGATTGCGATAAAAAAGGGTGTTTTTTCATGATTACGAAGGCTTGCTTCCGATATGCCGGTTACGAAGTATTCAGGAATATTGTTTCCATTTAAATCGGCCAATAATTGTAACTGACCATCAGCTTCCTCAAAAAAACGTTGTTGCCGCTCCGGCAAATCAGCTTTTTCTAATAATCGAACTTCAGACATTTCCGGGATATATGTTTGGAAGAATTCCGCGGTCATATCCACGTAATTTTCATTTGGTGTTGGTTTTTTGCAGGATAAATATAGCGAGAATGCAACGCCTAACCATAAAAAAACAATTGGAACACGCATGCTCACCTCTCTTTACTAACATTTTATAAAGATGTTATGCTCAAAATAAAAAAAAAATCCATGAAAGTCAAGAACATTTAACGGAGTTCGTGTTTCTTACACAAAACTCAAAACTTATAGAGTGCATAAAAGTGACCTCGAAGAAATTATACTTCATCACTACATAATAATAGTATTTCGTAATTTTTACTAAATATAGTAGCGAAACGTTGGTTCTCAAAAGTTCAATAAAAAGTAACAAGTCAGAAAACTATTGACAATAAATTCCGGTTTCAGTATTATTATGAACACTAAAAGGAATAAACTGCATGAATACTGTGTTAAAAGTAAAAGTCCGAATTGCACTCCTTCTAATTTTAGCTGTTATAATTGTCGGCACAATCGGTTATATGACAATAGAAGGATGGGGACTTTTAAATTCCATTTACATGACGGTTATAACCATCAGTACTGTTGGTTTTTCTGAAGTCAATCCGTTAACTCCCACAGGACGATTGTTAACGATGATATTAATTGTGCTTGGAATTGGTATTGGTGGTTATACGATCGGTAACCTGTCAGTGTTTCTTTTGGAAGGACATATTCAAAATATAATTCGAGGTAGAAGAATGCAACGAAATATTTCGAGTTTAAAAAACCATATTATTGTATGTGGTTTTGGGCGCACTGGTACGGAAATTGTCGAAGAACTTAATAATGACGATGTGGATTTATTAATTGTCGATAACGACGATTCACGCATCGCCGAAGCTCAAGATCAAGGCTTGCTTGTCGTTGCCGGAAACGCGACCGATGATGACGTGTTGCGTAAATGCAATGTCGAAAATGCAAAGGGGCTGATTGCCACATTAGGAAATGATGCTGACAATTTATTTATTGTTTTGTCGGCGCGAGAAATGAATAAGACCATGAAGATTATAGTCCGCGGCGTTGACGAAACATCGACGCGAAAATTTATTCGTGCAGGTGCGGATAATGTTGTATCCCCGTTTTCGATTGCCGGCCGACGAATGGCAACGCTTGTCACCAAACCACAGATTGTTGAATTTCTCGAAGTCATGATGCAAAGTGGGGAATTCGAACTGAAAATTGAACAGGTCGTACTGGGTGAAAAAAGTGCATTGGTGGGTACAAAACTAAATCAATCCAATATTAAATCCAGGACAGATGGCGCATCTGTTATTGGAATCAAAAAGGGTGAAGACGGAGAAATGATAGTGAATCCGTGCGGGGATACGGTGCTTGAACGTAATGATATTTTGATTGTATTGGGCAATACAATGCAAATCGATCTGTTAAAAGGATTAGCCGAGAAATAAAAAATATCTGTGACTATTCGACAGGAAGTGTTATGATAAAAGTTGATCCCTCTCCTGATTTACTTTTTACATGAATCCAGCCGTCATGCTCTTCAATGATCTGCAATGCAATTGCTAATCCCAATCCTGATCCGGATTCCTTTGTTGTATAGTAAAAATCGAAAATATGCTTAAGTTGACGTTCATCAATTCCAATACCAGTATCTGAAATACCAATATTTACTAATGGATTTTCGGATTGTGACTCATCAGCACCAAGTTCTATTTTTACACTGATCGCTCCATCATTATTGATTGCCTGAACTGCATTTAAGTATATATTAAGAAATGCCTGTTTCAATCGGTCGTGATTGCCGATGACACGAATGGGCTCGGATGGAATATCATTTATCAACTTGATATTTCGATGCTGTCTATCACCTGATTGATCGATGATAATTTCTTCAATTATATCCTGAATAATGAGCGATTGTTCTTCCAGTTTGGGTGGACGTGCCAGTATTAAAAAATCATTTACCAGTTTATCAACCCGGTGAATTTCCGATTCGACAATATGATAGTAGTCCAGCATTCGTTTTTTATTGGGACGGATTTTGACAAGTTCTTTTTTTAGAATCTGCAAGTTGATGACCATCGCGTTTAATGGATTTTTAATTTCGTGAGAAAGAATGGATGCCATTTTGTTAAGCGTTTCTGATCGTTCGGTGCGTTTCAGTTTCTTTTGAATCTTTGAAAGTCGCATTGCCATCCGGTTAAATTGGGTGGCCAAAGTTGATATTTCATCATCACCGAGTTCCGGGATTCGATACCGCAGCTCTCCGGAAGCGAACCTTTCAATACCCGAAAGTAGCTGGTTAACTGGCTGAACAATTCGCTCACTGAAGAAATAATATGCAATCAGCCATGCAACAATAATGCTGGTAATAACAAGGATAAGAACCTGCACACGCATAATTCGCGCTTGCGCAAACGCTTCATTGATCGGCTGCTGAATAATGACGCCCCACTTCTTCATCGGTATCGGAGCATATGAGGCTATCATTTTGGTGTTGTTTTCCGCAATGTATATTTTATGCCCCATGTGTTCGTTGGTAATCTCCTTGATGATTTCCTGATCCGGGAATTTTTCGTTGAGATAAACCAGTTTTCGTTTGGAATGGGCAATGTAATTTCCTTTTGAATCGATCATCAAGCCAGCGCCATGTTCCCCAACTACCAAACTATCCATAACATCCCACATCGCTTTTAGCGATACTTCAGCATACAGGTAACCGGTAATTTCATCATATTTACGAATGGGTTCGGCCATGTCGATGCAAGGCACCATTTCTGACGACAGATAGACATCGGAAACGTACCCTTTACCCTTGGGTAACTTTTTTATAAAGGGCTGGCCAACAAAGCGATTGTTATCTTCCACATAATGCGATGAAAATTCAATGCTTCCGTCCGGACGGAGAATGTACATTTTTTGATAGATGGGGAATTCATCCACCAGATTACTGATAGCGATCTCGCGAATTAGTCTGTTATCCAGCAGATTGACAACATTTTCGGCGTTGAATAATAACACCTTGTGGCTCTGTTCCAGCGTTTCAGTAATGGATTGGGCCGCTTTTTTTACAAACTCCAGGTTACGATGTTTAATGATAGATTCGATTGATTTCTGCGCAGTGTGTACCAGTAATATACCAGACACAACTATAGGAAGAGATGCCAGTAGAATGTGGGAAATTAATAGCCGCGTAAGCAGGCGATGTTTAACTGCAATGTTGCTCGGCTTCATGTGAAACTCACCGTTTTACAATCCATTCGTCAAAAGGCCGAAGTTCACCTTTTTCATCGACGAACTGTTCAAAGCGTGAACTGTTGACAAAATACCAGTCCAGCCACAGGAAAAAAAGATAGGAGGCAGGTTGCTCCTGAATGACAGTGTTGATAATTCCCTGTATTAATTTACTTCTGGTTTTTTCATCCGCACGGGGTGCTAACGATAAATAGTGGTCGACGGTTACGTTTTGAAAATTAAACATGTTTGTTCGATCCTGGCTGCCCCAGTAGAATCGAAGATTCTCAATTGTTTCCACTAACTGCATGTCCGTAATTATGGCATCGTAGTTTACTGATTGCATATTTTTCTGAAGCTCGAGTCGCGGCAGCGGGCGAATGGCGACGTCAATGCCAATTTTATTCCAGTCAACTTTAACCATTCGCACGATTTGTTCATCAAGCAGGTTGCCACGTTCATAACCCAGAGTAAATGATAGCTCTTGATTATTTTTCTCAAGGATGCCATCTTTATCATCATCATTCCAGCCATCTATATGCAATAATTTTAGCGCATCACGTGGTGCGTAGTCGAAATCTTTAAAACCACTGTCGTAATATTTTGAATTTCGATCGATCGGACCAGACGTCTTGGTGGCTTGTTTATTTAATAATGAGTTTATGATATTTGATTTATTGATTGCATGGGATAGCGCTTGCCGAACATTCAGACTCTTAAAAATAAAATTCTGATTGTTGTAAGCAATCATTTTTACATAATTTGGGGGATTTAATTGAAACAACACACGGATTGCGGGATTAGATTTGTGAATATCATTTGCAATTGTGGGACTTTCAGTGATTGCAAAGTCGACTTCATCAATGATAATTGCTGTCATCAATGCTAATTCGGATGGAAATAATCGGATAATAACTGTTTTCGGTTGATGGGGTTTGGGATTTTCGTATTCAAAGACTATTTCACCCGGACTTTCTTTCACAAGATGAACGGCACGAGGACCGACAAATCGGGCGAGCGGATGAATATTTGCCGTAAGTAGAGTTTCAGCATTCCGGTAGTCAAATCGTCCGTCAAGTTCACCAATTATAATTGAGCTCCCAGGTATTTGAGCCTTCACAGGAAGAGGAACGATCAGGAACCATAATGTTATATATCCAATAAGCCGGTTTCTCGCCATGTTGGGCTTTTATATTATATATCAGTCATACAAAACATGCGTAAGTAATTAAAATATAATAACAACAATTTCCATTAATTGCAAGCAAAAAATTCATGATGATGAGATAAAAAAATATTGACATTTATTTAAATATTTGTTTAATTGTTCGTTAGTAATTTAATATACTGAATTTTCAATGATAAATATGTAGCTCTCTAAGATCACAATGTTTTATTTGTTACAAGTTAAGTCTGGATTTACTATTAATGGATTGATATTATAAATCTTATTTCGGAATGATTTATCAATTAATGGGTAGTGCCAGGCGACAACGATGGTTGAAGTGAAGTGATTCACGACTATTGGTTGAAATTGAAGCTAAAGCTATTATTCAAAATTAGCGCGTGTAAATTTGTAACTATTTCAGTAGTGTTGTCATTCCGGTTGGATTCCGCGTTTTTTGCGGAAGGAATGCGACCCGTTTCCCAGGGAAGTCCTGTGGGCCGGAATCTCCGTAATAACTACGTGTGGATAAAGGAGATTCCGGTATTTCTCACACAAAAACAGCGTGAGAAAACCGGAATGACATAGGTCTGAATAGTAACGTAAATTTTTTCATACTATCTTATTTCCCGAGGAGATAAACATGAATAGTTCCGGGTTCCAATATCGAACCATTTTATTATATGTCATTTTAATCGGTTTGGCTTGTACGCAAGATCAACCTGTAGTGATCGAGGAAAAGCCAATCGGTGGAATTGTCGGGATTGTGAAACCAATTGGCGCGATTGCCGATATCGTTATTTTTCAGGGAATGTCAATCGATACGACAGCATCCGACTCAGCTACAGGCTTTTTTGAATTTAAGAATTTGAAGGTCGGCTTTTACACGTTGGAAGTAAAGGCTAAAAATTACGGACGCTATGTGGAAAACAAAGTTGAGGTCGTAACAAGTGGGATTACCTCGGTTGGTGAAATAAAACTTCGGCCAATGCCTGAACAGATTGATGCATTTTTACCAGCAAACAACAGCGAAAACATTTTGTTGGATTCACCATGTGGTTTTGTATTCACAACATATATGGATCACAACTCAGTCGAACATAATTTTAAAATATCTCCATCGATACAAGGTTATTTCGAATGGAATGAAGGTGGTTCTGAAATAACGTGTGAATATATTCCCACCATCCAATACCAACCTGCAACGCGATATACGTTTTCACTTTCCCGAAGTGCAAAAACAATTTATGGTGATACCCTGGCATTTCAGGTTACATCAAGTTTTACCACCGAACCGGTCCGGGTGCAAATTTATTCCCCCCAGGATGGCGCCAGCTTTGTCGATCCGGCAAGTAGTATTTATGTGAAATTTAATACGGATATGAATAAGTCCAGTGTGGAGAATGCGTTTCGTATGGTAAATCCCGTTTTGGGGCAAATGATTTGGCACAGCTCCGATGCATTTAGTTTTCAACCTGATGCAAACCTGACGACAAACCGTCAATACCAGGTAAATATTTCGACCAATGCCAAGGACGTGTTTAATAATTCATTGGGTGCGGCGTTTTCCTTCTTATTTACAACTGAGCCGCTGCGTGTCACCTATCAATATCCGGCAAATGGAGCAACCAACATTGCGACGGATGTCAGCATTCAGGTATTATTTAATACAACGGTTGATATTGTTGAAACAGAAGCAGCCTTTACTATCTTCCCGAAAGTTGAAGGAACGTTTACCTGGACAGATTTAAGCAAATTCACGTTTCGACCATCAACACCGCTCAGTACCGCGACTACATATTTTATAACCCTATCAACTGGTGTGCAGGATACTGGCGGAAGTACAATGCCAAAAGAGCACACGTTTAATTTTAGAACAATTACAGACTAATTGATATAAGGTTCATAGGCTTCTTTATGGTCAGGATCAATTTCAATTAACGTTGTGAAAATAGTAGTATCCTGGCTTTCTTTGAACAAATTAACAATTTCAATAAAATGGGCGGAAAGAAATTTCTTACACCGGTCGTGGTCAGGATTCGCTCTTAATATGTCAGCCATCATTTTGATTGATTCTTTTATGTACTGTCGGGCTTTATTCGGATTTTCCGTTAAAAAATAGTAACCATAGAAATAAAAATCCTTCATTTCACGGAATGGTTTGTTGCCATCGCTCAACAGCTCACGAATGAGGGTATTGCGCTGGTCCCATCCGGTGATGAATCGTGGCTCAAGAAAATTACCCTGTTCGGCAACGAGCTTAGCTTTTTCGAAATAAGGAGTTCCCATAAATTTGGCAAACTTATCCAACTCATCTCCGAGAATCACATACACATAGAAATCAATTAGCGCAGTAAAGGACGTCCAGTTCGTCGTACTGTGTTGTAAAAATTCATCTTGCTGGAAGCGGAAATTGCACCGTTGATCAAAGTACTGTGCATCACTATTGTCGGAAAATAACATTTGCACAGCGTAACGATCTTCTGATCCATAAGACGCAGATGTGAATACAAATTCAACGTTCATTGGGATGACAATATTTAAATCGCCATTTGTCCAGGTAGAATTGTTGATATAAGTTTCAATGATTTGCTTGAAGTCCGGAAATCGCTCGCGTGTCTCCACGTTGATGCGTTCGGAAATGGTTATTTTTACATCGGCAACGACCCGCTGGGCGTGGGCATCGGAATGGTGAAGCAAAATTGTTATTAGAATTAAAACGATAATGGATTTGGAAAAGGTGTTCATTGCGCCTCCTGAATAACTAACGATGGCCTAATATAACTAATTCGATTATGAGAATCAAGCGATTCGTGCGATTTAAAATTCAACATCTACTCACTTTAACTTTTATTCTTCACATTTGTTCATACAGTTATGCCAGTTTTGAACTAAGCGGTAATCAAACACGTTACGTAGGAATGGGGGGAACGTCGGCGGCCTATGTTGACGATTCCGCAGCATTAATGACCAATCCGGCGGGGCTGGCGCTGTTGTCCGATATGCACGCAACTGTGGAATATGCACATTTCTTTGGCATTAAGGATTTAACATCGGGTATCTTTGCCAGTAAACATACATTTGGCAATCATGCACTTGGGATTGGCCTGCAAACATTCGGAAATAAATTATATCGCGAACAAAACATGTCGTTCGGATATGCAACTCATGTTACGGATGATGTGTTTTTGGGGCTTTCGGTTCGTTACTATCATTTATCAATTGAGCGATATGGATCGACAGGTGTTTTCAGCGTTGATGCTGGATTGATCGCCAGGTTGCACCCACGTGTACAATGGGGTGTTTTTAGTCATAATATCAATAAATCAAGAATTGGTAGCCACGATGAGGCAATTCCCCAAATTTTTAGTACCGGGATTTTCTGTCAGCCGAGCGAAGATATCGGCCTGGCGATCGAACTGGTAAAAGATGTGCTCTTTCCGGTATCAACGCGATTCGGTATTGAATACAAGTGGCTGAATCGTCTGTACCTGCGTGCCGGCTTCATGATGCAGCCTGATCAGGTCACATTTGGTAGTGGATTTCAATTTTCTCATTTCCGTATTGGGTATGCTGGTCAGTACCATCAGGAATTAGGATTAACGCACCAGTTTGCAGTATCGCTTTCACGGGTGAACACAAAATCGAAATCAATTATCAAAACTAATGTTCCTACCGCAACAACAATATCATCTACCGAAAATATCATCATAAATATAAATACCGCAACCGAAGCAGAACTGCAACAGTTGGACGGTGTTGGTCCCACATTGGCGCGACGCATCGTCGTTTATCGCCACGTCAATGGCCCCTTTCGTTCGCTGGAAGATTTTGACAACGTGAAGGGTGTTGGAAAAAAGCTAATAGAACGGAATAAAAATCGAATTGTGTTTGAGTAAAAATGACTGAATTTCATTTTCGCGTTATTATATATGTACTGCTTATTCTTATAATGGCTGTCCATCCAGCGTTTGCTCAGATGGATGTCATTGAAAATTTAGTTGAGACTGATGACGAATTTTCGGTGAATCAGGATGTGTTGGATGAATTATTCACGTTGATCGATAATCCAATAAATGTAAATAATGCTGATGTACAAACGCTGCTCCGGCTTCCCTGGTTAACTGAAGAACTGGCAGAGAGTATTATTACCTATCGTCACGAATTTGGACCGTTTCATGATATCGCTGATCTGCAGAATATCCCATCTATCGATTCATCACTTTATGAAAAACTTGTCCCTTTTATTACAGTAGAAGCTGACCGTGCCCCACGCCAATATTTGCTGACAACGCGCACACGCTTTCTCCAGAAATTTGAAAAGCCGATTGGATTTCAGAACGGCAAATACGAAAACTCCCCGGTAGCGTTTTATCAACGGACAGAAGCTAAATATTCTGAGCATTGGACTGTAGGATTAACTTCGGAAAAGGATAGTGGGGAACTAAAGTTTAATGATTTTTTTGCCAGTCATCTATTGTATCGCGGCGAAAATTCCGCAAATCAATTTATTGTCGGTAATTACAGGCTGGAGGCAGGTCAGGGATTGGTTTTGTGGGGACCATATGGATTAGGAAAAGGAAGCGATCCGGCTTCATTTGTTCACAAACAGGAACGAGGTATCCGTCCCTATACCATGGTGGACGAAAATGCTTCACTTTACGGTGCGGCAGTTCAGAAATGTGTAAATATTTACCAGATTTTAATGTTCTATTCTCAGCAATTTCTCGATGCGAATCCCGATTCGATGGCTGTTACAAAAAATTTACACGTAAGCGGCTATCATCGCACTGAAAGTGAAAAATCTGCCAAAGATGTTCTTTCTGAAAAGTTATTTGGTGCGCGTTTGCTCATCAATTTAAATCGTGGACTGAAAATTGGGGCAACCGCATATCAGTCCATTTATAGTCAATCGATTGGCAGCAGCGATTATGAGCGACAATATTACAGTTTTCGGGGACATCGAAATAATGTTGGTGCTATCGATTTTACCTGGTCGTATCGCAATTTAAATTTGTTTGGCGAACTTGCACAGTCGCGGTCACACGGTTGGGGAATGATTTGCGGATCGGTGGTACAGAGCACGCCGGTGGCGATTTCTCTTGTTTTTCGTCATTATGGAAAAGATTTCCACAGCCTGCATGGTGTTGGTTTCGGAGCGTTCACGGGAAGCCCTCAAAATGAGCAAGGCATATGTTTGGGAATAAACTATCGAGTGACACGGCGATTCCGATTATCCGGATATTACGATACGTTTCAAACCCTGTGGCGAACATATCTGGTTCCAATGCCTAACGATGGAAAAGACATGATGCTGCAATTAAGTGCACGCGTTAACAGCAAAATAACGCTAAGCATCATGGGAAAACAGAAATGGAACTGGAATAATGGTGAGGTTATTAATCAATATGGATTGGACTGGCCCACGCTATCACCGGCAATACTGCGTACCTGGCGGTATCAAATGGATTTTCAGGCATCGAAAAAATTGCGTTTACGCTGCCGGCTTGAACATAAAATGCACGAATTATCGACCACAAACAAGGGGCTGCTGCTATATCAGGATGTGAGATATCAATATAATGATCTTATTTCAATTGATGCACGACTCTCTTTTTTCGATACGGATGATTACGAAAGCCGCGTTTATCAGTTTGAAAATGATGTGCCTTACGTACTTACAAACAAAATGCTCTATGGGAAAGGGAGTCGCTGGTATTGCTGTTTGTATATAAAACCTGTATCCTTTGCCCGCATAAGTTTCAAATATGAATCCACAAATTACGAATTCGTTGATGCTAACAGTATTGGGTCGGGAAATGATGCCATTGCTGGTAATTCATTTCATCAAATAAGGTTCCAAATCGAAACATATCTTCAGTAATTTGAAAGCGGGTGCCTACACCTGTTTTGATTAATTTTTAGCATAAGTCACATATTCATTGGTACTCATTAAAACCAATGATAGATAAGTAATTTTTACACATATTCTTAGTGAATATATTTCCTTTTTACACGAATAACTCAATAATTTCCGTTCATGGATGAACTCAATTTTGAATAGATAGCATAAGGCTAATAGAAGCGCTTCATCATTTAACATTTCGAAATTTCTTATTGACTATAACTAATAGATGTGTTATATTTTAGCATGGATTTCACAAGCATCAGGTCGCGAGCATGAGTCACAACATCCTACAATCAATACTCACCCCATATCTAAAGCTGTCTGCACGATTAACGATCAGCCGGCAGATTATTAGCTTCATGGATACTATTGTTGACGCCCGTCACATTATGGTTATTATGCCAGAAAAGCTGGAAGATTTTGGAATTGCGCGAAATTATCTATCGGTGTTAAAGCGAAATTTCCCAAAAGCGCGCATAACCGTCGTTCTTAAAGAGCAATATCAGAATCTCATCGATCAATCGCACCGTTTTGGTACAATATTTGTTGCTTCTTCCAGCAGAAATGTGCTGGGATTGCCAAAAAAGGAATTAATCCAGAAGATTTCGAGTTTCAAAAGTGACATTGCGATTGATTTAAACCACACGTTTCAGTTTTTTAGTACCTACCTCTGTTTAAAAAGCGGAGCGAAATTGCGGATTGGGTTAGAGGATAGTGAGCGTGATGTCTATTACAATTTCTGTTTCCGAACCCAACAAAATGAAAAACTGGATAACAAATACCGTAAGATGTTTAAATATCTCGATGCGACAGCAAAAGGCAATTCCTGATTTCTAATTTATCCCCCAACCACTAATTTCATATTTTTTTAATGAGTCTCAGAGCGTGTGAGTAATTCACCAACAGCACGTTAGTAACGCACGGAGATTTATATCAATGGCTGAAGACCTAAAAACCTTGCGCAGCGAATTACAGGGTTTACAAAAGAAGTATATGGACATTGAAGAAGTGAATAAAACGCTAAACGAACGCCTGCTTGAGCTGTATTCCCTTTATCAAATCAGCTTGGCGCTTAGCGTGACATTGGACTTGAATGACATCCTGAAATCGATTAAAACCCTGTTTCGAAAAACGTTCAAAGTCGATCAATATTCAATTATGTTACTGGATGACAGTACGGAAATTATGCATATTGAATCGTCTTTTGGACTGGGGAAAAAAGTACAGAATCGTAAATATCACTATGGAATCAATATTTTTGGAAAATCCATGGCGATGGAAGACCTGATTTATATCCCGGATATGAGTCAGGAGGCAGAGTACGAATTTTTCCCAAACGGGAAGACCCGTCAGAGCGGCTCATTTTTGACAATTCCGCTCATCCCAACTGACGGTATTCCTATTGGTGTGTTGAATTTGTATCGAAAGGAAGTCCGTTCCTTTTCAAATCGCGATATTAGGCTATTATCGAAAATAGCGGAGCAAATTGCCAAAGTAATCGATAAAACACTGTTGTTTAAGCAAACTAAAGAAATGTCTGTGACTGATGAACTGACCGGGATCTACAATCGCCGTTACTTTAACCAGCGATTTGAGCGGGAAGTTGTTCGTGCGAAACGCTACAAGCGTCCGTTAACTTTAATGATGATTGATATTGACTTCTTCAAAAACTATAATGATTTGAATGGTCATATTCTTGGCGATGAAGTTCTCAAACGAGTTGCCAACCTGCTTGAAGGAAACATCCGAAAAGCGGATTTACTTGCCAGGTTTGGTGGCGAAGAATTTGTGTTGTTGTTACCGGAACTTGATAAAGAGCAAGCATTTGTCGTTGCAGAAAAATTACGAAAAGCAATTCAGGATGCCGTTTTCCCGGAGGAACTCAATCAACCGAACCGGAAGTTAACAATCTCTATCGGAATGGCAACATTGTTAGAAGATACATATACGTCAACCGAACTCCTTGATTTTGCGGATAAGGCGCTTTATAAAGCAAAACAGATGGGGCGAAATCGTGTGATCGGCTATTATGCCGGACTGAATGGCGGAAATATTTACCCACTCAATTCTATGGCCATGGTTTCTAACATGAACTGAATACTTTAAAATTTCATGTGCCAGAGGAACTATCCGTCTGTTCTCATGTAGGGCAGACGGAATTTTTTTATCCGATTTTGTTGTTTATTATGGTCATTTTAAAGGAATATGTTTGTGCGAAGTTATTGTATTTCGATTATTTTTACTTTTGTAATAAGTCATTTCTCATATGCTGCTGATTTGTTCCAACGTAACTACGATACGCAACATCTGCGACTCGAAATCGATTTTAATGAATCTGAGCAATCAATCACCGGAATTGCATCCCTAACAGTTGTTCCCATCGACACGATAAACGAATGTAAGTTTCATGCCAGTAATTTGCTGATTAATAGCGTGCGTGTCAATAAGAAACCTGCGAAGTCGTTCGAACCGAAATCCGATATTTTACGCATTCGTTTCCAAACAGATTATTTTCCTACCGATACACTGCAAATAGCAATATCCTATCATGCTACTCCGACCGTTGGTATATATTTTAATACGCCCACGGATGATGATCCGGACATGCATCAACAATTTTACTCTCATTCCGAACCAATCGATGCGCGTTGTTGGTATCCATGTTACGATGCCCCGGATGATAAATTCACCTCTGAAATTATTGCCACTGTGCCGGACCAATATACAGTGCTTTCGAATGGAAAATTACTTTCTGAAGAAATTCATCCTGAGACACACACCAAAACGGTGCATTGGTATCAGGAATTGCCACATGTGAGTTATCTGGTATCCATTGTTGGCGGAACATATTGCGTGATTGAAGATTCCTTACAAAATATTCCGGTTCAATATTATGTGTATCCGGAACGATTGGATGCAGGACACGCAACATTTCGTAAAACACCGCTGATGATCCAAACATTTTCCAAATTGTTTGGTTACCATTATCCCTGGAATAAATACGCTCAGATAATGGTTGATGATTATCAGGCGCAAGGGATGGAACATACCAGTGCAACGACACTAAAAGCCTCGGCCGTATTGGACAAACGAACTCTCCTGGACAAAAACAGCGATGATTTAGTCGCTCACGAGTTGGCGCATCAGTGGTTCGGAGATCTTGTCACGTGTAAAGATTGGCCACATCTCTGGTTGAACGAGGGATTTGCTACTTACGCAGAAGTATTGTATGATGAAATGTGTAATGGCCGAGAGGCAGCTGAATACGAGGTGTTCCAGCAACAACTTTATTATCGAGACATGGAAGATTATCGGTTTCGGCAGCCGATCGTATTTTTTAATTATATTGATCCTAGGGGAATGTTCAATCATATTAGCTATCAGAAGGCAAGTATGGTGCTCCACATGTTGCGCTATGTAATTGGCGATGATGTGTTTTTTGATGTGCTGAAAACCTATCTGCATAAATATCAATTCCGCAGTGTGGAGACATATGATTTTACATCTATTGTGGATTCGCTTGCGGGAACAGATATGAGTTGGTTCTTTGATGAATGGTTATATGCCGGCGGGCATCCCGAATTTACGGTGGAATACTCATGGTTTCCCGATTCATCCTACATTCAAGTGAACGTTACTCAGGTTCAGCAGGATTCAGCCAATCAGGTACCGGTGTTTAAAATGCCGGTTGATATCGAAATTCAGACAACTTCCCACACATGGACCGAACGACATTGGCTCTCTTCACGACAGGATACACTTGTGATTCCGAGTCATGAAACGCCATTGATGGTCCGGTTCGACAAGCCGAATGCAATTTTGAAATCACTGCACTTCATTAAAACTCAGGATGAAGCTTTATTTCAACTATCTCATGACAATACTGTTTTTGGTCGATTGAGTGCGCTCTCACAATTGGAATTAAACACGATTGATACGCTGGCGACAGTCAGTGGAATTGCCAGTACTTTAGCAAATGACAGCTTCTGGGCGGTTCGGCTGCAGGCTGTGGGTTTGCTTGGACAATTCCTTTCGCCCGATGTTGTGCCAATATTGATTACCGGATTACATGATGCGCACCCGAAAGTTCGGGCTGCATGTCTCCGTCGGCTCAGTGATGTTCAAGACCCGGCGTTGGCCAGTCGTTACCGTGTGGTCGCACTTACAGATTCCAGCAATTGGGTGATCAGTGAGGCATTGTACGCACTGATATTAATACCGGATTCGCTGGATTTTGATTTTCTTAAAACATTTATTTTGGATAGTACATACGACAACGTGGTGCAGGCAGCAGCGTTTGAGGGACTTCGGGAGATTAAAGATGAGCGAAGCATTCCGTTTGCCATGCAGTTTGCAACCGATCGATCCATAACATTTAACCGGCGCTACACTGCGTTACGGATGCTGGAAGAAATTGGCATCGGTGACAATCGGGTGGAAGCGACGCTTATTTCGTTATTGCATGATCACGATCAAACGATACAAAATAAAGCGATTCAAATATTGGGAAAATTTCCCACAGAGAAAACCTTGACTGCTCTGGAACGATTGAAAGATACACCATTAAGCGATGGCGCTCGCCGTCGCGTTGATTACGCCATTCGAAAAATCAAATCCGCCCACTAGTACAAAAGGGTTGCATTTCTCATCAACAATCAATATATTGCACATTCGTTAACGTCTCTGTAAACCGGTTCCCTGCTTAGCGTTCAGGATTATTGGTTAATTTTAAGTGAAGCTTACCTAAATTTTGTTGATTAATAAGTGCAGTGCGAATAATGGACCTTTTCATATGAAACGATTTTCTAAATTTCAATTACCGGCCATTCTGTGGGCGATTGCTATTTTTGTCGAATCATCATTTTCCAATTTGGCGCCGCCACCGTTGGGAATTGATTTTTCCGACAAACTCGCCCATGCATTTGTGTTTGGAATATTGGGCTGGCTGACGACACGCGCATTTATCAATAGTGATAATAAGCGACTGCATGCTCGTCCGATTATGTTTAGTATCCTTTTTTGCCTGCTTTATGGAATGTCTGATGAATTTCATCAATATTTTGTACCGGGCCGGGTATCGGATGTGTATGATTTTTTAGCGGATGGCCTTGGTGTGCTTGTGGCGCAAATTCCGTTTTTTATAATCCTTCATCGAACGTCGGAAAAACGGGAAGTCCCAAACAAACAGCCCAATTACGAGTATGATAATTAGAAATGTAATCATGGGGAAGCTCTCTTATAAAATTCAAACGCTGATAATTTAAGCATATTAATTGAGTGATCCGTTCAATGTCTATCTTTCACACGCTATTAGCTTTTGGTCATTAGCTAATAGACAGGCTAAAATAATATGATCACAGATTGAATTATTTATAAGTCCAATTTATGACCGTATTCAGTATATATCACAAATTAACTCATTCCGTTTGTCGTCCAGTTATAAAATTGAAGACATTGAACATGGAGTATTTTTACGCGAATTGTATGAGTTAAAGTAGCGTTTACTCTTTTTGCATTATCAAGGTTATAGATGTCAAACACTTTGTTCGTCTCACGCTTGACGTCTCACTTGCGCTTTAGCGCGTCATAATATTAGACAACACAAGTAGCTATTATGTTGTATGAGCGAAACAGAAATTTTAAATAAAATCGGACAGGTTGCGGATAAGCTCAGCGTGGACGTGTATGCCGTTGGTGGATTCGTTCGCGATATGTTGATGCAAAAACCCGGTAAAGATATTGATTTAGTCGTTGTAGGGGATGGCCCTGGTTTTGCGAAGGCGTTGGCCAAACAACTTCGAATTCGGAATATCGTACTGTTCGAACGATTTCAAACGGCCATGCTTCAGTATCGTGGTTTTCAACTGGAATTTGTTGGCGCGCGTAGCGAAAATTATCTGGTACACACACGGAAACCCATCGTCCGGGAAGCTGGTTTGCAGGATGATCTTTCCCGGCGCGATTTTACAATCAATGCGATTGCCTACGGATTGAACGACCACAACAAGGGTCAATTAATCGATCCGTTTGATGGCCGGCGTGATATCGAACGCAAACTCATTCGCACCCCGCTTTCACCGGAAATTACATTTAACGAAGATCCGCTGCGGATACTCCGTGCCATTCGGTTTGCTACCCGGCTGCAATTTACAATCGCCCCCGACGCGATGGCTGCGTTGGCAAAAGTCGCTCATCGGTTGGATATTATCTCGCAAGAGCGCATTACTGATGAATTTTTGAGAATTCTTGGAACCGACAAACCATCGCTCGGCTTCGAATTAATGGACCAGGCAGGCATTCTCCCCGTAATTCTGCCGGAAATGTGCGAGCTAAAAGGCATCGAACAACGGGAACAATTCCATCATAAGGATGTGTTCAATCACACCCTAAAAGTGGTGGATAACGTCGCCGATATGTCCGATAAACTGGAGCTCCGGTTGGCCGCGCTGTTTCATGATATTGCCAAACCTGCCACAAAACGTTTTGTTTCCGGCGCTGGCTGGACATTTCACGGCCATGATGAAATCGGTGCACGCATGTTAAAGCCGATTTTCAAACGAATGCGCATTCCCAATAAAATGTTGAGTTATGTCGAGAAGTTGGTGCGTCTGCATCTCCGTCCGATTGCCCTGACCAGCGAAGAAGTGACCGATTCCGCGGTACGGCGCCTGCTGGTTCAGGCGGGTGAAGAGGTTGATGATCTGTTAATTCTGTGCCGGGCCGACATTACTTCCGGAAATACTGCCCGGGTTCAGCAGTACTTAAACAATTTTGATTACGTGACGAAACGGATGCGTGATGTGGAAGAAAAGGATCGTATGCGAACGTTCCAGTCACCGGTACGCGGAGAAGAGATTATGGCTGTATGTGGCATTTCTGCCGGCCCACAGGTGGGCAAAATAAAGAAAATGATTGAAGAAGCAATTTTGGATGGAACGATTCCTAATGAGTATGATGCAGCGTATGCGTATTTGTTGAAGATTAAGAGTGAAGTCGTATAGATAATTACATTTAAATATTGCAAAATAAATCTCTATTGATTCTCCCCTCAGCTAACCTCGCGGACAAAATATTAAAAAATCGTTGTATCTTCTTTTCAAAAGTCATATATTTGCAATATTCATTTATTAACCTTTGAGACGAATTATGCAAACAGCGACACACAAAAAGCGAATCAAACTATACATCCCCCAAATGAGCTACGAAGCAGCACGGGTCACCGCTGCTGCGTTTCAATCCATCGGATTTGATGCGCAACCATCACCGCATTCGGATACGCGGACACTTGAATTGGGCGCACAGTACCTGAGCGGTGAAGAATGCCTGCCGGAAAAAATTACACTCGGTAATTTTTTGAAAGCTATGGAAGCCCCGGATTTCGATCCGGAGTATACCGGATTCCTTATGCCAACTGCCGGCGGTCCGTGCCGATTTGGGCAGTATCGGCCATTGTTTCAGAAAATATTGAAGGAGATGAAACTTCCTCAAGTACGGATTTTTTCCCCTACCAGTTCCGATGGCTATGAAGGCTTTGGCGATGAAGCAAAACACTTGTTTCACACCATGTGGATTGCGTTGATTGCCGGCGACATTTTGCGTAAGCTTCATTTAAAAACCCGTCCTTATGAAATAGAGAAAGGCAGTGCTAATGCGCTGTTCCAATGCTGTCTGGACGATATTTGCAACGTTTTGGCAGAGCCAACAACTAACATGCGTTCCAAACGTCAAAAGCTGAAGGCCGTTCTTATAGATGTTCGTGATAAGTACCGTGCTTTACCCGCTGATTATTCAAATCCCCGTCCGTTAATTGGTATTGTTGGTGAAATTTATTGCCGATTAAATGAATTCAGCAATAACTTTCTTGTGGAAAAAATTGAAGAGTTCGGCGGCGAGGCGTGGATGTCGGACGTTATCGAATGGGGCTGGTACACCAATGATGAACAGCGCTGGAAATTAGACAAAGCCGGTAAACGTATTTCGCTTGATATGCTGAAAGTAAAAATCAAGCAGTGGGTGATGCACCGGGATGAAAAATACTTAATGGCACCGTTAGTACAGGATTTTAACGGATATGAAGAACCGCGTCATGTCCACGAAGTACTCGAACTGAGTCGTCCGTATTTACCGAGAGAATCCGCGTTGGGAGAAATGGTACTTAATGTAGGGAAATCGATTTACTTGTATAATAAAGGCGCTGACGGCATTGTGGATATAAGCCCATTTTCATGCATGAATGGGATTGTGTGTGAAGTCGTATATCCGCAAGTCAGTAAAGCCCATAACAATTTTCCAATCCGTAGTTTTTATTTCGATGGCAATCAAAGCGAGTTGGATCGTGATGTGGGCATTTTTATGGAGCTGGCTAAAAATTACATGCGCAAGAAAACAGTGATACGAAAGTTTCCATCGCTGTAGGAAATTTCATGAATTTTCGCTACAGCAATTTATGTTCGTCAAATTGGAAATAACGTTTAAAAATATAGCTATACTGCTTCCGAAGTGGTTTTGAGATTGACCTTAATTTGGGGCTGTATCAAAAGTTTTGTCAAGCTTCATCCCGAGCGTAGTCGAAGGATGATAACTTACCATAAAACAACATGCTTCGACTTCGTTCAGCATGAAGAAATTATACGAATTTTGACTTTTGATACAGCCCCATTAAGAAGAGGTACTTAACGAGAAGAATCTCAAAACCACCTTAATACAAGTATATAAATTATTTTTCAACAATAGCCTCAACAAAACGAAAAGAAGATAATATTTTCTCCGCAAATGTACCATCATGAAGAGTCAGATATCGCTTCTGCATTTCCGTTGAATCCAGGTGATCAAGAACCTTAAGGCTGTAGCTGGATAAAAAGACGATCATTTGTTCTGGCGTAATCCAAAATAAAAATGGTTCAGATGCACGGATCGATTCAAGTTTTTCTGTCAAGTAATCAAAGCAAAGAATACTGCCATTTGTTGAATTTGTGCTGATAAATTGCAGCGTTTCATCAACAGCGTCCTTCGGAAGATAGTAGCTAACTCCTTCCCAAATAAACAATGTTTTCTTTGAACTGTCATAACCGGCAGCCATCAGGACATTTTGAATTTTTTCGGTTTTAAAATTAATTGGAATAAACGAGAGCGATTCAGGAATTGGCACATTATGTTTTTGCAGCGCTTCGATTTTGTTCTGTTGGGTTGAGCTTATATCCAGCTCATAAATTTTCGTGCTTTTTATTTTATCAATAAAACGATATGAGCGAGTGTCGTATCCTGCTCCAAGAAATACAATTTGTTTTAAGCCGACATAGAGCGTCGGCTTAAAGCGATGATGAGCTATAAGTAAATAAAACGAAACTGCGTTCACATCTAGTTAAATTAAGCTACCGACTGCGCAATTTAAAATCTGTCAACATCAAAAAACA
>JAFGDW010000373.1 GCA_016931935.1 Candidatus Zhuqueibacterota bacterium
ATTTGTATAATCTCTTCCTCTAAGAAATCCTGTTCATCCTGTTATCCTGTCTAATTTTTTTAATTCTGGTTTATCCAGGTTAGGTTACTCTTTTTAATTATTTGAAAGGTTCAACAAGGTGAATAATATGAATGGTAATACAACAAAAAATGATGATGTATCAATCGTACTTGGTGGCGCTGCCGGACAGGGAATCCAGACGGTTGAGCAATTGTTGGTACATTTGTTTAAAGCGTCGGGGTATCATCTGTACGCAACCAAAGAATACATGTCGCGGGTCCGGGGCGGCAGTAACTCCACCGAACTGCGAGTGTCATCCAAACCGGTGCGGGCGTTTGTCAATCGAATGGATTTTTTGATTCCTTTGGATAAAGACGTGCTAAAGCGACTCAATTCACGTATTACGGATGATACAGTAATTATTGGTGACAAGAAAAAGTTACTCGGTAAAAATGGTGACGAAAGTCTTGATATTATCGATATCCCGCTGAGTGATCTTTCAAAGGAAATTGGTGGTGCCATATATTCCAATATTCTAATTGTCGGTGCGCTAACGGCAATTTTTAACATTGACCAGGAGTTGCTACACAATCAGTTGCAGGCAAGTTTTGGCGCGAAGGGGGAAGACATCGTTGCTAAAAATATTAAGGCGGCGAAAATTGGTTATGGATATGGGCAAGAACTGGCTTCCACAGGGAAGGTAAAGGTGAATGTAACCAAAGGCCAGAAAGTGGAAAAGCAAATTGTTATCGATGGCAGTCATGCAGTTGGACTGGGCGCAATTGCCGGTGGATGCAATTTTATCGCTACCTATCCGATGTCGCCATCCACAGCGGTATTAACATTTTTGGCGCAGCAGGGAGAACGTTTCAATATTATTGCCGAGCAGACAGAAGATGAAATTGCCGGCATGAACATGGCGCTGGGCGCCTCCTATGCTGGTGCACGGGCAATGGTGACCACGTCCGGTGGCGGATATGCACTGATGGTGGAAGCGTTGAGTCTTGCCGGGGCAGCGGAATTACCACTGGTGGTGCATCTCGCCCAGCGACCCGGTCCGGCTACTGGTTTGCCGACACGCAGCGAACAGGGAGATTTATTGTTTGCACTGTATTCCGGTCATGGAGAGTTTCCGCGGATTATCTACGCACCGGGATCGCTTCTAGATGCGTTTGAACTTTCACAAAAAGCCTTCAATATGGCTGAAAAGTATCAGGTGCCGGTGTTTCTGCTCACCGACCAATATTTTGTCGATTCTTATTACAATATTCCTAAAATTGATGTCTCCAAATACAAAAATGAAAATTATATTATAAAGGCAGAAAAAGGTTACAAGCGTTATGAGGTTACTGAAAATGGCGTCAGTCCGCGAAGTATTCCCGGATATGGGCCGGAAGTGGTGATCGCTGATAGTCATGAGCATGATGAGGAAGGTCATATCTCGGAAGATCATGACAATCGCATTCGTATGGTGGATAAGCGATTGCGTAAACAAGGGGCCTTGCTCACCGATGCCATTCCGCCATTGCGGGAGGGGCCGGATAACGCGGCGAATCTGGTTGTGTGCTGGGGATCGACCTATCAAATCGTTCAGGAAGCCATAAATAATTTGGGCCGGGATGATGTCGCGCTGCTGTATTTCCGACAGGTGTATCCGTTCCCTTCGAATACGTTGGACTATTTTCGAAACGCGAAGAATGTAATTGTCATCGAAAATAACGCGACAGGCCAATTTGCACAGATGTTACATCTGTTTCCACATATTGAAGTTCATCAAAATATTTTGAAATACAATGGGCTGCCGTTTTCAGTCGAGGAAGTCGAGAAGGAATTAAATCAGAAATTGAAATAAATTTGAAATAATTATGTTACGGACTTCATGGTTCACGTTCGTTTTTCTTTGTGATTAGTTCGTTATCGTGTGAAAACTCTGAACTACGAACCCTGAACCCGTAACCATACAAACAGGAGCCTCAAATGGATAAGCAAATATACAACATGGAAAATATCGATATTGCCTGGTGTCCGGGCTGTGGTAATTTTGGAATTCGTAACGTGCTAATGCAGGTAATGGCAGATATCGGGCTGGAGCCAAATAAAACCGTGATCGTTTCGGGCATCGGGCAGGCCGCGAAAATGCCTCATTATGTGCGCACCCATGCGTTTAACGGACTTCACGGTCGGGCGCTTCCGGCAGCAGTGGCTATTAAAGCGGTGAATCCGGAATTGACAGTTATTGTTGACAGCGGCGATGGTGACATGTACGGTGAAGGTGGCAATCATTTCATTCATAATATTCGCCGCAATGCCAATATCACGGCCTTTATTCATAACAATATGGTGTACGGGTTAACCAAAGGTCAGGCCTCGCCGACCAGCCAACGCGGATTCCAAACACCGGTGCAGGTCAATGGCGTTATTCTCGAACCATTCAATCCGGTGGCTGTCGCCATTGCTCTGGATACGCCGTTTGTCGCCCGGGCGAATATTGGCGATCGCGACCAGGCAGGTTCGATATTTAAGCAGGCCATTGAGTTTAATGGATTTTCAGTGGTGGATGTGTTTCAGCCGTGTGTCACCTATAACAAAGTCAACACTTATGATTGGTTCAAAGAAAATACGTATTCACTCGATGATTCCTACTATCCGTCCAATCGAAATAAGGCGTTTCAAAAAGCGATTGAAACCGATCCGTTACCGTTGGGCGTTATTTATAAAAATGAAAATAAAAAAACGTTTGAAAATAGCTTGAGTGTTTATGAACATGATAAAACCGTTCTATATGAGCGTGCCGAACGACGTGCCGAGTTGCAAGCATTAATCGATTCATATCAGTAATTATTCAGAAGCTCTGTCATTCCGGTTTCGTCGATGTTTGGTGAATACCAGAATCTCTTTTCCTGATATGGACCGAATACGTAGATTTCATCACACATTGCAGGATCACGCAAAAACAGTGGTAGAATACCGGATTGACAAAGGTGTGAATGAAGACAATTTTAAAAAAATTTTAGCCACGGATGAACACGGATTTTCATGGATTATTTTTATCTGTGTTTAATCAGTGTCAATCCGTGGCTATCCGTTCTTCTGTTCGTGCGAAATGGACCGCTTGCATGATTCGATTTAATTTCAAAACAAGTTTATATACTCGAAACGCTATCTTATCTCAAAGAATTCCTGGTGATTTGGTTTTTAGAACAGGTGTTAAATTGTTTACATACATTTTAAATTAAAACACAAAAACGAGGTGAGCAATGAAAAAATTAAGCGAGCATGTCCAGTCGGCGGACTGGAAATCGGAAAAACATGTTCCGGTGATTGAGTGCGCGGATCGGGTATCTGCCGGTGAAGCGTTTGATATTAAAGTCAGTTTGGGGAAGGAAGTCGCGCATCCCAATACAACCGAGCATCATATCCGCTGGATTAAGCTGTTCTTTTATCCCGATGGCGCCAAATATTCGTATGATGTCGGAAGCTTCGAATTCAACGCCCATGGTGAAGCGGCCAGCGGGCCAAATGAAGGCCCGGTTTACACCAATCATCAGGTGACGGCATCGTTGAAAATAACCACCCCCGGCGTATTGCACGCAATGTCGTACTGCAACATTCATGGATTGTGGGAATCGTCAAAAGCGGTTCAGGTTGCATAATGCACATGAAAACTGTGGGGCATCCAAATTATCTATAGTCATTTTGTCCTAACCTGGATAAACCAGAATTAAAAAAATTAGACAGGATAACAGGATGAACAGGATTTCTTAGAGGAAGAGATTATACAAATCC
>JAFGDW010000374.1 GCA_016931935.1 Candidatus Zhuqueibacterota bacterium
ATTTGTATAATCTCTTCCTCTAAGAAATCCTGTTCATCCTGTTATCCTGTCTAATTTTTTTAATTCTGGTTTATCCAGGTTAGGTATGAACGCTAAACATTTTTATCATTTCCAGTCTATATGTGGATAAATTTTATTCAAGGCTATCCTATTAGGAAGTCTTACTATTGCGCCGCAGCTACCACATCCCGAAATACACGCATAAAATTTCCCCCCCAAATTTTTTCGATCTCTTCATCCGAATAACCACGTTTCACAAGTTCTATGGTGATATTTGGCATTTCTGCTACATTATCACAGCCGTTCAATCCTCCGCCACCGTCGAAATCCGTCCCGATCCCCACATAATCCACGCCAATTAAATTTTTCACATGATCGATGTGATCCACAAAATCAGCCATGGTCGCTTTTTTACGAGGATATTTTATATTTACATCGTGCCAGGCTTGCTGGTACTGTTCGCGAATCTGCGGATCATTAACATTGTCCCATGAGCCATATTTTTTCTCTAATTCATCCATTGCCCGATCGCGCTCGGGATTGGGTTCGGGTAGTTTAACATATTCAGTAAAAACGCACATCTGAATAACGCCATTTTTTTTCGCGAATGCGCGTAGCATATCATCTGACAAATTGCGGGGATTGTTACAAACCGCACGGCAACACGAATGACTGGCCATTACAGGCGCTTTGCTTAAATCAAGCACATCAAAGAAAGACGCATCAGAAATATGAGAAACATCAATGATCATGCCCAACCGATTCATTTCCTGCACGACAGAAACGCCGAAATCACCCAAACCGTTGTGCTCGGCAGTATCGTTTGATGAATCACAAATATCATTGTTTTTTGTATGGCACAGCGTGATATAACGCACTCCCATGTCATAATAGCGTTGAATATTCGCTATATCCGTTCCAATTGCAAATCCATTCTCGACTCCAAGATAGGCAGATAATAAACCTTTATGCGTATTCGTATAGCCGTCATCCGGAGACATGGCGAGGGCAATTTTATCGGGGTACTGTTGACACATCGCTTTAACATATCCAATTAGTTCATCAGCCCGCTTCTGTGCATATTGATAATTTTCCGGCGTTCGATCGCGCTGAGCCACAAATGCTGCAAAGAAAATCGCGTCCATACCCCCGGCTCTCATCCGCGGCAAATCGACCTGGTTGCTGCGATTGTTCCCACCTGAATTCGCTACGCCAATATCCCACCCCGATTGATCCATTCGCAGAGGTGTATCGGTGTGTGTATCAATAGTAAAAATTCTGTGATGCAAATCCAATGCATGCTTTACCTGTTCATCATTTGCATCAGTCTCCATCGCGATAATGGGATTTGAAATTGCAAACAAAGCGATAACAAATAAAAAGAATATAGCATCTTTCATTCTCAGATTCTCCTGCAAAGCTAATGTTTAATCCAAAGAGTGTACATTAAATTAGGGGCATTTATCACTTCTAAGATATTTAATGGTTGTCTATCACTCATCGACTTCGCTCGGTGTGAAGAATTATTGGTTTCATGCTGAGCGAAGTCGAAGTATGAGATGCATTGTCCACGATTTGATACACTCTATAATCCAAATCAATTCTTAATGAGCTATTCGATAATATACCATTCCAGATTGAAATCCCCAACTATTTTTTTGGTTGACATTCAGCACGAAGATGTGTACCTTCAACTTCTACATTTTTACTGTGGAGTATCTCATGAAATTACTTCTATCATATCTTCGACAATACTGGAAGCTAATTGCATTAACACTTATATTGGCAGCAATAAACCAAATTTTCTCACTGCTGGATCCAATCATTTTCCGTCACATTATTGATGAATATGTAAGCAAACATTCACAACTTACGGCCCATCAATTTTACCGTGGTGTGGGATTATTGCTACTTGCTGTTATCGGGGTGGCATTTGTCTCGCGTGTGGCAAAAAATTTTCAGGATTATTTCATTAATGTTGTCACCCAACGGCTTGGTGCGCAAATGTACGCCGATGGCCTGAAACACTCGCTTGAATTGCCCTATGCTGTATTTGAAGATCAACGGAGTGGTGAAACGCTTGGCATTTTGCAAAAGGTACGTCTTGATGTGGAAAAATTGATTGCTGCCGCCATCAACGTTCTATTTACGACACTTGTCGGTATTATTTTTGTGATGATTTATGCATTCAGCGTCCACTGGCTGATTGCACCCGTCTATTTCTCCACCATCCCGATTCTCGGCTGGGTAAGTTCAATGCTAGGAGCACGCATTAAAATCATGCAGAAAAAAATAGTTGCCCAAACGGCTGCTCTCGCCGGTTCGACAACCGAATCGTTGCGAAATATTGAACTGGTTAAAAGTTTGGGACTTGCCCGTCAGGAAATAAAACGTCTAAACAACACGACCCAGCAAATCCTCCAACTGGAATTACAAAAAGTACGTTACCTGCGTAGCCTGAGTTTTTTGCAAGGGACGTCTGTAAATTTTCTGCGCACTACAATTCTTGGATTGATGCTATATTTAATATTCGCCCAAGAAATTACTTTCGGTCAATTTTTCTCATTGTGGATTTATTCGTTTTTTATTTTCGGTCCACTACAGGAACTGGGAAATGTACTCAATATTTACCGGGAAGCCGAAGCCTCGCTGCAGAACTTTCAGGATATTATCGACAAGCCGCGTGAAGAAAGGCCGGAATCTCCTGTAGAGCTTGCTGCCTTACAAACATTAGCATTTGAAAACGTCGCTTTCCGTTATACATCCGCTCATGATAACTCGGTCGAAAATATTTCCTTTCAAACCAGGCGAGGCCAAACCATTGCGTTTGTTGGTCCCTCAGGTTCGGGAAAGACCACGCTGGTGAAGCTGCTGGTCGGCTTGTACCGTCCCAATGATGGACAGATAATTTACAACGACCATCCGCATACTTATATCGATTTTGACCAGATTCGCGAGCGCATTGGTTTTGTAACTCAAGAGACTCAGTTATTTGCCGGCACCATTCGTGAAAATTTGTTATTTGTTAATCCAACCGCTTCAGATAATGAGTGTTTACATGTGTTACGACGAGCCGCATGTCATCGGCTACTGGAACGTGCTGAGAACGGACTGGATACACTGATTGGGGAAAGCGGTGTAAAAGTTTCTGGCGGTGAAAAGCAACGCCTGGCAATCGCCCGAGCGCTGTTGCGTTGTCCGGATATGTTGATTTTTGATGAGGCCACATCAGCGCTTGATTCACTTACGGAGGAGGAGATCACCAAAACGATTCGCCGAATTTCCAAACATGAAGATATGATTACGATTCTTATTGCTCACCGGCTCTCCACCATCATGCACGCCGATCGAATTTTTGTGCTTGAAAAGGGACACATCGTGGAGACCGGTTCTCACAATGAATTACTCGAACAGAAAGGATTATATTTCGCTATGTGGCGTCAACAAATCGGTGAGCGGTAGTCGTTATTTCAATTGTACCAGATTGTACAAAAAAAATTTAGGTAGCAGAGCGATAGTATTGATTCATACAACGCTATCGCTATTTTAAAACTATCCATACCAATTATTTTATTAAAAAAAAGCTTGTAATTAAATAACAGAATTGTTATACTTTTCTTCATAAAAATAAACCTGAAACGGAACTGAGACTCTCTTACTTACTAACTCCGGAGGCGATTTATCTAATGAAAAAATGTCTGTATCTTTCACTTTTTGCTTCTTTTTTATTCTTCCAATCCACTGCTTTTTCTCAATCTCCAAACAATTTATTTTCTGGTGACTATTTATCCTTCTACTATATGTCATCCCCGTTTGCAGGCTACAGTTATATAACATGCGATGGCAATGGGACGTACGTCTCAGATGAAAACGAGCCAGGTGTATTTGATTTTGCTATTTCCGATAGTCTGGGCCTGACCCTGCACGAAATGGTGGATGGAAATCCATATACATGGCAGGGCCATCTTTCCGAAAACGGCTGCCGGTTTAATGGCGTGATCGTAGATCTGGAAAATGCTTGTGGAATGTTTACCGGAATAAAATGTGCCACCGGAAAATCCAATGCCGATGTTCATGACCAATATGCATTTTCTTATTACAGCAATAATGGCGCTGTTTTCGCGGGTCTGTTTCTTGTCACATTTGATGGCGCTGAAACATGCTGGTATGAACCAATTAATACAGCAGCCGAAGTGGAATCCGATTCACTTAAGTATCAAGTAAATGATGATGGCAGCATCATCGCGAGTTTTTTGGAAGGTGACACGATGGGCGTTGGTGTGCTTGCTGAAGATGGCACGATAGCATTCTCCGCACGCTACCCTGCGTTTGGTTATGGCATTCCGCTAACAACTGGATTCACAGTTGATAACATCCCTAACGCGTTTGGCGTAACAATGATCCAGGGTGAAAATCAGGAAGACAGCACACACGAAAAAGCAACAATAATGAACTTGACACTCTACCAGGATGGCAGTGGGTTCTATCAAACAATGTTCTCAACGGATAATGATATGGATAGCGGTGATTTTACCTACCAGTCATCTGAAAATGGCTTGTTTGAAGTCTATATCACGGGAACGGATCAGGTGATTATTTCCGGGATTTTTGATCCCAGCGGACAACAATTTACTGCGTACCAGCGGCTCAGCGATAACAACCACAGCATGATGGTGGGAATCGCCAAACCGGAAAAGCAGCCAACCTCCGCGGAAAACAACAATCGCGAGTTACCATCATCAATGATGATAGTCAACAATTACCCCAATCCATTCAATCGCTCGACAACAATTCACTATTCGATCCCTGTGTCAGGAAATGTGCAATTGCAAATTTATGATTTAAATGGCCGATTTGTCGATACGGTTGTGAACGCGTACAGCACAGCCGGAAGCTATAACACCAACTGGGAAGCGCCTTACGCGCTTAGTAGTGGATTATATTTCATCAAGCTACAAACCCAATCCGGTGTCAATGTGGGAAAATTGTTGTATCAGAAATAAATATCCAAGACTCGCTGTACAGGCTATATTGCAACACAGACAAGCGATTTCATCATTAATTTGAAATCGCTTGTCTATTTTAATCCATCAAATAATCTGTTTTCCGCCGGACAATTCGATAATTGACGGTAGACTTCCAACAGATGCGCATGAGACGTATCTTCCCCAATTGCTCGCAGAATTCGTCTGGATAGCGGTCCCGATTGGAGAATTTTCTCCAAAGGGACACGCCATAGGGACGTTAGTCGTGGTTGCAGTTCCAATTCATACACTGATGACCATAATTCCCCGGCTGTACACGTCGGTTTATTCATCCCAAACAGTTCGAGATATCGTGGATGCGCAATCATCGCTGCGTCTGCCTGGTCGATTGTTGCCGTGAGAATATCGGCCAATATTTCAGTGGGAAATGCCATTATCTCAGTCAGTTTGCACCAACGTTCAGCTATTAGCGCCTTCAACAATTCAACAATTGCGGCAGTGATTGCCAGATCGGCTAACGGGCATTCCTGAATATCTATCACTCGAATTTCAATCGTGTTGCGGTCGAACCGCGCAATAGCCCCGCGAGAGTTTAACCATTCATGCTTTAAAATATCGTCATCGTCAAACGGTGCAATATCGCGATACAACTGCTGGAGCAGTTTTTCTTCATAATCACCCCGTGTGTACAATGGCTCGGGGATGACATTGCCAGCTAACGAAGGTACACGCTTTTGATTATCTTTATAGGCAAATAGTCGGTTGTCCAGTTTTCCCGTAACTTTGCCATCCATGACCGGCGAGCTGGCCGCCAGCGCCGGTAAAACAGGTAACACCACGCGGATGGCAGCATGCAGTTTTCCGAATTCATCATCATCTGCAAAGGGCAAATTGATGTGCAAACTTTGGAGATTGGACCAACCGTGCCCCTGACATCCGAAAATACGATTGTATGCTTCGTAGACTGCATTATATTCGTGTGGCCATAGCCGGGTCTCTTTCATCGGGTTCATCCAGGGATGCATAGCAGTCGGCAAAAGTTGTATATTATAAAAATTGAGAATATCATTTATTCGCTGAACAACATGCGCAAACTTATCGGGCAAATCGTCGAGCTTCGCCGCAGGGCCATTTGTTTTCAATTCAATCACATGCAGCACCAGTTCGTTTGACCAGTTCAGCGGTCCCATTTCCACTTCCGATTCGTAAACACCGGATACAGCATGCAATAAATAATCGCTAAAAGGAGCAACATTCAGTGTTTCGGAATGAACAATCATATATTCAAGCTCAATTCCAAATCCCTCAAACAAATGCAGTATCATGATCGGTATAATCCCTCCTTCATGCGTTCAATGCGGTTAAGAAATACCTGCATGACGCGATTATATAATTCATCTTTCAGGATAGCATCTTCCACGCCGGCATCGATGCTGGGATTATCGTTGACTTCAATCAGATAACAGTTGCCGTTTACCTCCTTCAGATCGACACCATAGAAACCGTCACCGATCAGATTGGCAGCTTTTAATGCCGTTCGAACGACATGCTTTGGCGCGATTTCAACCGGCAACGTTTCAAATCGCCCGGTATCAACTGTACCATCGCCATCACGGCGATAAATTTGCCAGTGTTTTTTCGCCATGAAATATTTGCATACAAATAATAGCTTGTGATCGAGTATACCGACACGCCAAGAGACTCATATACACTGCCCATCACTACTCCTTTTGTTGTAATTTATGAAGTTAGCTTATAATTATGTATCTGATTTTTTCGATCACCGGTTTGCGTTATCAATAAAACTAGCTGAGAACGACGTTTTTATGGATAAAGCCCGTCTGAACTCTCTTAACGCACACAATTTGATTTACACTGCCAGGCATTATATTCAATATAAAATAATTTTTAAAGGGATGCTAATATTTTTTTGCGTAACCCACGCAATATTTATAAGCATAATTGTTGTTGGTTCGAAAGATCGTTCAGTTCACCGTGCTGCTTGATCGATTCAACGGCCTTGATGACGCACTCTTTTTCAAGCTCTGAACGATCAATCATCCACGGCGCATACCTGACAACTTGTTTCGCCTGGATAAGTCCCATTTTGATCATACGACGCACGATGTCCGGACTGACGGTCAATATCGCCGCTGCACGGGCAATATTAATCACACGGGAGTTTTCATACGCCTTCTTTGAAAATCCACGGATACGTTTGGTATGACGCACCATGCTTACGCGTGATTGATTCCAGCTTGTTCCGCCGGCCGTCTTTAAACCGCAACGATTCAATATGCGCGCGATCGTACCGTCATTGGTTATCGCAGCTAATTCTGCGATCAGGTCAATTGCTTTCTTGTCTGTTTTAAATCCAATTTCGTTTTGTTGCGGGCGTTTCAGCATAATTTCCTGATGAACACCGCCGAACCAATGAATCGCAACACGATCATAAGCGCTGTCAGGTTCTGACCGGACGACAATATTTTCAATCAGTGCGCGGATGATGCGTTTTTTGGTCCGTTCATCGGTTGACGATAAATTCCAAACACGCGGTAAATCATCAGCCAAAGCATACAACTGCTGACGTTGCTGTTCATTTAGCGGCTGGTATGCTGCGGTTTCTTTGTCCAGTTGGCGCTGGATACGATCGACTTCAAACAGCGCCTCATCCCACTGCGCCTGGATCTGGCGAATCACTAAACTGTTTTCCGGCTCGATCGCATTGAATTGTCGTGCACGGCGATCCGACTCATAACGCGCTTGCTCCAGCGCCAGTTCCAGTCGTTGCTGACGTTCTGAACGTTCGTTGCTGAGTTTCTGCTCGGCCTCCAGCGCTGCGCTAATCGCCGCCGGTTCGATGACCTTCAAGACTTCCCGAACAATGGCCGCTTCCAATATTTTCCCACTGATCCCGTAACATTTTTTAACCTGGCCGGTTGAGTTATAGTTGCCACGACAGAAATAACGCACGCTTTTACTATCACGGCCGCTATACTTTACCTGCAGGGTACGGCCACACTGACCGCAATGAAGCAAGCCTGTCAATAAGGCGATTCCCTTTTTCACCGCGCCTTTGGATGAGGCTTGAAATGTATGATCATTGTCACAAAGCCGTTGCTGATTTTTCAAATAGCGCTCCCAACTGATATAGCCCGCGTGATGGTCGGGGATGATGACTTTCCACTTTTCCATCGGTAGCGGATGATGGGTTATTTTGACCACTTTATTGTCACGAATCACGGTTTTGGTCGTACAGCGACCATACACATATGTTCCGGCATAGGCAGGATTCTTTAACACGCTCAGAATGTGGCTATAAAGCGGCGGTTCCCAGACAGTCGTTCGTTTTCCCTGATGGTATCTTTGTTTGGGGAAGTTTACTTTTTCATCACGGAACCATAGCAACACCTGGTGGGCGCTGCCAAATTCGTCGAATTTATCAAATACCAACTTCAGCGCGTCACGAATCCGTTCATCCGGAACCATCTCGTAGACACCATCATCGCTCAGATAATAACCGGGGGGGAGTATTGTATAAAGTTCGCCGCGCCGCGCTTTTTCCAACGCTCCGGCACGGGCGCGTTTCTGCAACATGTTTAATTCATACTCGCATAACGTCGCTTTGATGCCCAGCATGGCATTATCATCGATGTTGGTCGGATCGTAAACGCCACTTTCATCTATCACCAGCGTGCCGGTAATTTGGCAAAACCGAATCAGATTCTGCCATTCATAATGGCTCCGTGCAAGACGGGACGCCTCCCATGCCGAGACAGCGCCGGCGCGTTCCTGGTACACCTCCTGCAATATATGGGCAAATCCTTCCCGTTCGGAATAACCCGCCCCGGATTTGCCTAAATCACTGTCAATCACTTCAATCTGTTTGAAGCCTAACTCGGTCAATTTATCCTTTAATGAAAGCTGATAGCGCACACTCTCCTTATGGTCGATCAATTGTTGCGGCGTGGATTGGCGAAGATAAAGATACGCTGTTTTCTCTAAGTGCTGCGGCTTGATTTTCGGATGCATCTGTATTCTCCTTTTTGTTAGTGAGCGACGGGTGTCGTATTGCCTGGATAAAAGCATGACTCAGCAAGGATATGATCTCGCGACGAACATCGCGTTGAACATCGTTCCATCGCTGTTCATCATCACTAAAAAAATCCTGCTGATAACGGGCGCTCGTGTTTCGTTCCAAAACTGACCTCCTTCAATTACTTAACGTATTCAAAGCTGATATCAACAATATATGCTAAGTATGTGATGATCCAAAGGTCATTTGAAATCACAAGGCGCACCGTCAGCGATTTATTTATCCAGGCATTTGAGAAGCTGTCTCAATTCTTGCAACGCTTGAATTGAACAGTGTCCCTGATCCCGGACAACAAACCGTTGACAATACGATTTATCCGTCATCCAAAAAGGAACATAGATGCGATCGGAATTAGGCTGTTGAACTATGTAATAATGTTCTCCTCCACGAAAAATTGTTTTTATTATTTCGACTTCCTGATGATAAAGCGGATGCCACCGATAATACACCGTCACAAAACTGACTTTATGGGTATTGTGTGGCTCGCTTCCAGTCGAACGGCGTTGGTAAAAATTCCTGCGCTATTATTAAATCGGAACGCTCAAGCATTTTTAGGAGTTCTGATTTTAAATGCTGGCGATCTTCCACTTTCAATACTCCTTGCGAAAACGAACTGTCCGGTTGTTTTAAAATACATGGTAAGCCCAGTTGTTCCTGTACCTGTTCGATATTGTCCCGGTGCACAATCATGGTTTTCGGAGTGTTGATTTCATGATGCATAAGCAATTCCGCCAGATATACTTTATTAGTACACCGGAGAATTGACACCGGATCATCAATTACCACCAGTCCTTCGGCTGCAGCCCGACGCGACAATCGGTAGGTATGATGATTTACATTCGTGGTTTCCCGTATAAACAGGGCATCGTATTCAAGCAAGCGGCCAGCATCCTCCCGTGTAATCAATTCGGCATTGATCGACAGGTTCTCTGCGGCTTTCATGAATTTCTGCAATGCCTTCGCGTTGGATGGTGAATTAGCTTCTTTTGGATTGTGTAATATCGCCATGTCGTAACGTGTCGGCGCACGCCTGGGCACAGAAGCGCGACGTCCGGAAAAATACTGAGCAACCAACTGATGAACAAGCGGGAAGTGATCGGCAGGTATTTCACTTGCTGGTATCGGATTGATATTTTGAAGCTGCCATTTTTCTTTGGAATAGACGAAATGCGCTCGTAGTAATGGTGCAGGAAACAAGTTAAATAAATGAGCACACAGTCGGTCATATTTTTTCGCCACATTGCGGCCGAAATAAATGCTAAGTATAAATTTATCACTCTGAATTGACGACAAATTTTTCTGAATCAGCTCATCCAGATCATCGGATACAAACCGAATTATACTCTGTGATTTCAGATCCTGAATAGTCATCACCGAAGGCATGGGATTGTGGTTGCGGGCCGTTGCCAATAGTGACACATAATACCCCAGGTTCTGGTAACGATACGAGCGACATAAATTAAACACTTTAACGCCGCGCATTTCCGAATACTGCGGATCGGTTAAATATGTCTTGGATTGGACAATCTCAACACCGGGAATGGAAAGCGGCCAGTTATTGGGATAATCCACAACAAAAAAAATAGGCATGGAATATTCCTTATTTATGTTTAGGTTGAACGATCAATAAATTCGCGTCATATGTAATAATGCCAAGCATAATAGCGCTTATTAAATGATCCATTTGGACTTCGTAGTAGGGAGTGGATGAGACAGGATTCGGGATGGACGGATCAGCAATCAGCACCCGCCGATGCTCTTTATCATAACCGGCGAGTACCACAAAATGACCAGTGGATATGCCACGGACATCATCATAAAGTAACTTATCATCATGAACGTATTCACGCGAACATTTATACAGAAATGTGCTGTTCAAACCAGTGATGATCGGAATTGAATGCGTCAGGAAACTTCGCAGCAACGCACCGGTCAGATCGGCAAATCGGATCGTTCCTCCGCCTTGCAGGAATTCCATATATCCGTGCGTTGCACAGTGAAGTTTTGGGTCCAGCTTGAATAGCAATTGTTCCCTGAGTTTTTCGCTTAATGCATGCACCGGGAGTTGAAACCAGGTAGGATCAAAAACGTGTAAATTGTACGTATAGATAGAGGCATCGTAATCACGCTGTAATGCATGACATCCCATGAACACAGCCAGTGTTCCACCATCCTGTAGTTTGGTAACTTCCCTAATAATCTGATCAAGCGAGTATGCTTCACCATAATAACGATAGACCGCATGTAAACATGTAGGCCCGCAAGTGGTGTCATCCGGTTGCGGAGAAATATTCAGTTCCAGTTTCATAGTATGTCCTGGTTTAGACACGCTAATATAATACCGGATGAACTATAAAGCAATTAAAAAGTTTCGATGATCAGTGTCATCGCTCACAGCCCTTCGATGCAGACAATATAATAACAAATTAGTGGTTTGGAATGATTACTCTCGAAATTGTCATGCTTAGTCATTTATTATTCAGTGCCATTAAGTTAAGCCTGATTAACAGGATTCAGACAAACCGAGCCCTGAGCTTGTCGAAGGGCGGAGTGGTAATGTTGCCTTCGATAAGCTCAGGCAACGATTTAGTACTCTTAACTTAATGACATTGATTTATTATTAGAGTTACATTCTATCGCAAGCAGTTAGCTATGGCTTTTCGCTAACAGCCAACGGCGAAAAGCCAATAGCAAATTTTAAACAATGGATCGCAAAACAAAATAACGAATGTTTACTAGCGGGTTGTATGACGAACTTAAATCCACGGAATTACCTTGCGAATTCGTTTCCCGGCTATTTCTCGCACAAACGGCCAAAGGCGTTTCTTTTCCCATAGCATTTGTACGAACATTCGTTTCTTGGTACGTGGGGGAATAACATAATCACTACGGGGAATCATCGAGATAGCATTATTTGGACATGCAGATATACATGCACCACAACCGAGACATACCTGTTCAGATACCAACGCTTTGCGCATAGCTTTTCCATTGGATTTCGCCGGGCGGATGGCTTTCACATTACAGGCCGTGAAGCAGGCACCGCAATAATCGCACATGTCCGGATCAATAACAGCAATATAGCTGCTTTTAGCGACACCGTCAAAATATCCCGCCTGAACGCCAGCCAAAATTCCGCAGCAGCAACCGCAGCAGTTACAAATAAAAGTCGGGCGATGGCGGATATTGTCGGTAATATGGGTCAGTCGCAGTGACCGCGCCAGTTCGATAACGTCCAGTAATTCCGCGGTTGTTTTTGCTTCTGCAAAGCCGCGGCGGGCGAGAAATCGAGCGCCAGTTCCTAACGAAATACAAATGCCATCCACCGGGGCGCCCTTTTTGCAGGCAATGCCTTCGTGTTCTTTTACATGGCGGCAATGACACGTACTCACAGCACTAAAGTCGGCGTGTTCAACAATTTTTCGGGCGCTTTCATAATCAGTAATCACACTGGTCACCGGTATAGCATCATCGAAAACCAGTGATCGCGTCAACTGTGTTTTACTGCCGAAGAATTCTTTATATTGTCCATTTTTTATATCCGAATTGAAGTACGCTTCCAGTAGCTTTGCCAGTTGCTTCATGGGGATGTCACTGCGCCGTTTCATAAATGTGAACTCGATGAAGCCAATCAGACCGGGCATCAGCAGATAGTAGGTGGTATCTCCATATGGCATATCCATGATCAAGCCTTTGTCGGCCATGGAATCGAGAATGGGGAGCAACTCCGTTTCCGGAATGATGGTAAGGTTTGATATTTCATCCAGCGTGGCCTCGATGAGCGGAAAGCGTGAGGCGACGAATGCTTCCTGTTCGCTGAACAAGATGCTGAGAATTTCCCTGAGAATGTCGTTATCCACCAGACCGACCGGATATTGATTGAGCCGATCGATAAGTGGAACAAGTGATGATTTGGCGTTTTGAATATGGCCCATATGATTAGTATCCTGGACAAACCAGGTATTTTGAAAACACCTGGTTTGTAGTTTTTCATTTATTTTTTATTTTTCGAAACGGAAAATATAACGGGTCCCCGATCAACACCATCTTCCATGAAATGTAGGGAAGACTGACTGTATAACATTCCGCCAATGTCAGATAGCCTTGCATCAGGAAACCAAAAAATACTTCCGGTAGCGGGAATGCCTGTACGTATGGCTCTCCCACTGGTCCCAATGTAGCGACAATGCCTTTTTCAAGCATCATCTTGCACCATACCTGACTATTTGGATTTTTAAGCGTCGTACATTCTCCGCTGGCGATATGATACCCCACCGAACCGGGCGCCCACCCGAACGAATCGATGTATTTACTCAAGCTGTACCAGCCACAATACAACGCTGCGTTGGGACAGGAATTGGGTTTGAACAGGTCATCCGACTCATCAAACACAACGGGCATTCGTTTATCACTCCGAATTTTTTCTGCTGCCAATCGAATCGATTGATCGTATAACGCGTACCCGCTTAACTCTTTATCCTTTGGCTTTTTCCAGCGCGCATCAAAATAGGCTGTGCCCGACAGGCCTGTTTTCTCGATCGCAATGCTTGTATCAATTAGCCGTTTTACAATCGGAGAGTTCGGTGCATCGAGCCGGGCAACCATCAAAACGTTTTCCTTACCAATTTTCAGATCATCCTTCTGAAAGCCAACAAAATACGGATTGGGAATCCAGCCGCCGATCGGATAGTTTTCTTCGTTGCGCACAAGCATCAATTCCGAATCGAGTGATGCTGCGGTATCGTTCATGATTTTATTTTCTGAAGATGCTTTGGATTTGTCATCATGATTTGGCACGACAATTCGTAATGGCAATCCGTACATAATGACCAGACAGCGGATTTCGTCACCAGCCTCTTCCAGCTCCTTCAGTTTTTTCCTGACAGGAATGGCAATTTTCGTAATATAGTCGATGCGCTGGCAGGTTTCATCGTTAGTAATTTGCAGGCGGATTAAATGACCGGCCGGAATGTTACGCTTCTGCATGTAATAAATCGCCAGATTAACGCCTTCGGGAACATTAGTATTAGCCAGCACCAGAATTTCAGCAGATTCAAGCGCCGAAAGATTCGTCACTCCAAAAACTAGGAAGCAGGTGAATATATAGATGAGAATTCGGTAATACGCATTCATTAGAGATGGTGTTCACTTTAATTTCGACAAATAATTATTCGCTAACTATACGAGTAGGTGTTATAAATTATTTTTCAAAATAATTTTGACAGGATCAACAGGAAACAAGATCATGAAGATAATCTTCGTAAAAATCCTGTTAATCCACAAATCAGGTTAATCCTGTCCCCTCCTTAACCATAGAATCATCACATTTATACTAATTTAGCATTATATTTTTATGATGCAAGACGTTTCATCAATGCAAAAAAATCTCCTGATTTTGTTCCATCGTATCTAAGCTCTTTATTCGTTACATAACTTGTGATAAAAAGAAGCCGGACAAACGAATATTAAAATCCGTCTGCCCGACTCGTTTGATGAAACAGGGATATGGGGATAAAATTAGTTGCGGGTTATTGTAAACGATGTTGTATCAGCGATCATCGAACCAAACACACCGATACCATCACCCTCGATGTGAAAAATCGGTTCATGATAATTGCCCGTATCGTCCTGAACACCATCGAATGTTTGCAGGAAATGCTGATAATTAATATCCACTGCATAGAGAATCACACGGTAATCGGCATAAAAATTCATATTGTACCATTCATACTTAATTTTCGTGACACCGGGTTCCGGCGATATATTCTGCACCCAATTGTAAATAAACCAATCCGCATCATCAGCAACATCCTCAGGTTCGATATTTTGGTACGGATTATCATAAATGTAATTAGTCACATCATGCACCTGTGCTTCAATCACCGAGAGATAAAATGTTGCACCCGGCGAACGTTGAACATCGAGTTCAAACATTTCGATATCATCATTTTCGTTACGCTCACGATAGGCCAACGAATACGTATTTTGATTGAGAATTTTAAATCCTGCCGGAGGAACAGTTGTGGTAGCACTTGCCGATAACATTTTGCCATTAATCGGTGCTTCCACATCAAGCCGATACGATTTACCGCATTCAATTTTTAAGCTATTCCCCGTATATTCCCAGTAATAATTTTGGAAACGCTTGTCATCCGTAGGCGCTTCATGGAAACTAAGAGGGTACACAATTCCGGATTCGATATCTGTAATTGAGACTGTTGTGCGTGCAACATCCGGGATAACACTCTTGCGCTGCAGATTTGTTGTTACCGGGAAATTTTGGGAAATGTAAATATGATCCACCGGTTGGCCGGCAACCAGTTTTGCATCGATCACAATTTTCGGTTCATAGCTTTCATTTGTTGTGACAATGGATGGATCACCACAGGAATTTATTAAAAACAGGCAGATTAAACAAACCAATGCATATTTAATATTCATTTGTCGAACTCCGTTTTATATTTTATATTTCTTTCAGTCAATTCAAAATCATTCTTAAAATTTTACATTCACGCCCAATGTCGGTAACAATGGCAACATGTGATTGGCTTCAATTTCCGGAATGCCATTTTCGTAGTCATAATTCACAAACCAGACGTTCTTACGATTGCCCACATTGTACACCTGAATGAATGGTTCGAGCGTCCAGGTCTTGAATTGTTTACGATACGTCAAACTTACATCCAGTCGGGCATAGTACGGTAACCGGATATTATTAATTTTAGTCGGTGCATAATTTAAATCGAGCCAGGGCGTGACAGGAGTATCGGTTGCCAAATAAGCGGAGCCTGGTTCAGTGAATGGCTGACCGGTTGAATATACAAAATTGCTGCCCAGCGTCCATTCTCCCTTCCATTGGGAGATGCAATAATTCATGACAGCATTCAAGGTAGATGTACGATCGTGACGTGGTGAAAAGTATCTGTTCTGGTTAATGCCATCAATTTTATACAGGGTTTTAGAATACGAATAACCAATCCAGCCGGTCAAATCGCCAACGTCCTTACGCAACAATGCTTCAAAGCCGTATGAATATCCTTCACCACGCTTGAAAATATTTTTCATGGAATTTAATATCGGGACACCATCGCTGGAGTACGAAGTTGCCTCAATTTCAGCGCCGATATTATCGCTAAATGAATAGATGTTTTTATAATCTTTGTAATATGTTTCAATTTCAAATTCATAATCATCGCTAATTTCCTGCTGGTAACCCAAAATCGCATGATTGGCTGATGCACCGACTTGATACTTATTGGAATAAGTCCAGATATCCGCCATTACAAATCGTGGTACGCGATGCAAATACTGATGATAAACTCCACCGGCGGCTTTCAAATTTATTTTGTCGGTCAGGCGATACTTCATGGAAAGTCGTGGTTCCCAATCCTGAAACGTCGTATCAGATGTGAAACGATTATAGCGCACCCCGGCTTCAATTTCAAAAAGTGGTGTTGGCCGCCAGTTTGTCGTGAAATACGCGACCGAATTGGTTGGATCATCATGAATATCGATAATTAATTCAATTTCCGTTTGGCGGTACAATACATCCATATCCTTTTGTTCGAAGCCAAATTTTACACCAAGCTTGTTTGAATAGTGATATTCCAGGTTTCCTTTAACGGTAATATCTTTGATGACATTTCGTTCATAGGCATCGTATGCCAACATATCAAGCATCGATGAATAGCGACTGCCGGTGATCCAGAAATTTGAAAACAGTTGAGGTGTGAAAATCCGCGTCCAGCGAACACTGCTGGTTTTATTTCCCCAATTGTACTGAAAGCCAATTTTTTCTGTCGCATCATTATTTAAAATCACATCGAGAAAATCTCTGCCGCCATAGCCACTGATTGTGAGTTTGTTATTTTTGTTAAGATCGAAAAACGCTTTCACGTTACCGTCGTAATAGTAATAATCGGGCATGTCATCAATAAATTTGGCAACTACCTTATCGAAGTAGGTTCGACGGAACGAACCGGAAATCGAGCCGCGATCACCCACAGGCATTTGCAGCGTGGATTTTGCCGACATCGCGCTGAGACTTGCCGAACCCTCAAACTCTTCGCGGTTGCCATCGATATTGGTAACATCAAGGATAGATGATAATCGTCCGCCGTATTCCGCGCCAAATCCGCCTTTGGAGAAGTTAACTTGCTTGATTGCTTCCGTATTGAACGTAGAGAACAAACCAAACATGTGCTCCGGATTGTACACATCCGTACCGTCGAGCAGGAACAGATTTTGATCCGGTGTGCCGCCGCGCACATACAAACCCGACGAAAAATCTGAGACCGACACAATACCCGGCAGGGTTTGCAGCGAACGTAACAGGTCGGCTTCCGCAATTTGTGGAATTTGTTTGAGTTGACGCGGCGCCAGTTGAATTTCTGAAATTGGCTTATTATACATGCGATCCACCGTTCGCTCGGAATCGGCGGTCACGACCACTTCTTCGGCCATCAATGCTTCGGTTTCGAGAATAATGTTTAGTTTCAATTCCTGCTCTGTCTGAATCCTAATGTTTTTTTTGTACAATTTGTAGCCAATGTAATCACAAATAATCTGATATTCTCCGGGGGGAATTTTGGGAATAACATAATAACCACTCACGTTGCTGCTGCTTCCCAATACCGTATTTGCTAAAAACACATTGGCGCCAATCATGGCTTCCCCGTTAGATTTATCATATACAAATCCGCTAACTGTTGTTGTTGGTAGTGGATTCGCGACAACTACTCGACTTAACATAACTATATAAAAAATTACAATAATTAGCTTTCGCATAAGTAAATTCCTTTCAGGTCCCGGTTTCATTGATTTTACTGGTTACCAAAATAGATCACCAGCCTGGTTGATAGTCAAAATAAACGTTTTAAGCTTACTTGTTGGAAATGTACTGAAATCAAATTTGTTTTGATGTTGCTAATTAGCAATGCCATCGCTCTGAGCGGTTGCATCGCTTTACCTCAACCTAAAAACCATTCTGTAAAAAGTATAAAGCAATCATTATCCTGCAAAACGCCACCACATACCCAGCACAACTAGTACCTTTCCTTTGTCGTTATTTAAATTTTTAAAATACCCTAATCCTGCTTTAACACGCAGCCGTTGCCAACCTACCAATGCACTGCCAGCGAATTTAATTCCGTGATATGTAAAATCATGACCGATTTCACTCAATATTTTGATATGATTATGTAGCTTCTCTTCAACCCCTACTGCTATAAAGCTGCTTTTGCACACTGGATTGTAATTTAATTGATTCAAATCCGGCAATCGCGATGATCGGTTACAAACTTGAAAACTAGCATGAAATTGCCTGGTTTCATTTATTGGCTTACTGGCAGCAACATATGGCGCGAAGGTAATTTTTGCCTCATGCTCTGCAATTGCATCCACTTCCAGGTAATAGCGTTGGAAATCGAATCCTGCTGCCAGAGCCAGTTTCGGAGAACGTATGAGTTGTGTTTTAATATCAATATTAAACCGTTGAAGTAAAAACGATACAACACTGGAATTAAGTTGAACCCGATCGTTTATTCCAAGTCCGATAGTACTGTTGAGATCAATTTTGTATTCACCCGCGTTTAGCGTGTAACCCGTTGGCATCCAAACATTTTCTGTAAGCGAACGGCTTTCAAAAGCATCTATCGCGCCTAATTTAGTCACGACTGCTATACTGATGACAAATATTATTACGATCGTTTTCATAATAAATTCCAAATTCTAATTTGCATTAATCACTCGGCCACTGCTCGATACAGATTGATCGATCGACGGGTATCCCTTATAATAGACCGAGCCTGCACTAGTTAAAGTGGCATCCAAATTTTTACTAACATAAATTCGCGCATTACCGGCGCTACTAACTTTTATATCCGTGTTTTGGGTAATCAAATTAAATGCGTACAGATTTCCGGCTGATGAAAGCGATGCGTCGTGGTTCGTTACCGTGCCTTCGAGATATAAATTACCGGCGCTTGACAAATAGCTTTCCAGCTCACTGGCATTCAGCGATAGCCGAATGTCGCCCGCACTTGATAATTTTAATTGCACCTGATCGGCTGTGAACGTATTTGTACCTGTAATTGTACCGGCGCTGGTGGTGGCTAACGCTTTCAAGCTTGTCAGCGTTACAGATACTGTTAAATCCATATTGGAAATACTTACAGAATTTTTAATACCAATGTACAATTTGCCATTATTTACCGATGTTTCGATGTATGGCATAATGTTTTCATTAACTGTAACCTTAACCCGTTGTTCATGACCCTGGCTGACGTACACATCGCCGGCAGTAGTCATGTAGACCGAATGAATATCTGCAACCATTCGTTCTTCAGTCAGCATTTCACCCGAGGCGTAAATACGTTCTTTGTCATGCAACGTTAATGATGGATTATTAATTTCACAACCGGCCACAGCCAATAAACTCAGACTGATAATTATATATAATGATTTCATTGAAATTCTCCTTTTATAATTTCACGCGGGAATATATTACTTCTGATATGAACCCCACATAAAAGTAATCCCCAGGCCAGCCTCATAGCCACTGTTCGGGTGATGTGGTTTTAAATTAATAAAATGGTATCGCATGTCCAAATTCAGTGCACACCAGTTAGATAACATGAAGTTGAGTCCACCTCCGGTATAACCGCCACTTTTTAGCTTGGTATTGACGTCTACCTGTTCCTCTTCCATTCTATCTTCGACGTGAATATCTGTAATCCAGTATGGACCGGCTCCGACAGACAGGTACGGGCGAAATGCACCGGGATTTTCCGGGTTTAGCAAATCGTAACGAATTCCCAATAGAACCGGGGTGGTGACCTGAACATCAACGTTTTCATCGAACATATCATACTCAACAACATTTACATTGGCAACACCACCGATGCTGAACTCCAGCCAGACGTTCTCATCATAACGTGAAAACATGGCTAACCAGCCGCCAACACCACCGACGTGAACACTGGATGTACCAAGATCATCGGAAATCCGAATTTGATTGGGACTACTATCCATATGCCAATAACTACTGCGAAAAGTCAAACCGGCAGATTTGCTATCCCAACGGGCATAAACGCGAGTGTTCAGCATAATTATTAGGCTTATAATTGTTATGAAAAATAACTTTGTCTTCATTTGGAAACCTCCGGGAAATTAAATTAGCATTAAAACTCAATTCATGAATATTCAAAGAAGGTGCCAAAGATTTTCGCCAGTCTTTTGTACTGTTTTATCAATAAGTTAAAACGGATTCAATTAACAATCAGGAATGCGGAAACACAAAATAACGCGGAATTTTTCCGCAGAAAAACCGTGAACTGCTCATCATAATCATATAACGTAACTCTCAAGAAACTTGAAATATGCTTTTAAGTATTATCAGTAATCAGATGAAGATAATTGGGTGTCATTCCCCGGGAAAACATCGGGACTTTAAGCCGGCTTCCGTCTTTTTTTTGGCGGAATACCGGAATCCTTCCACATGTTTTTTCAATAAAATAAATCGTTAGATGGTAATAATAGAAAAAGAATAACCTGGATGTCCTATTCGCTTAAGCTTAGAGCATTTTAAAAATTTTTGGATTAAATTAGATTCGTTTTTTCGGCGAATTTCTGACACTATTCAGCAGGTCGGCGGCGGATTAATATATCCATCCCAACCGGAATAGTTATCAAATAACGAACACCTAAATTCAACTGTCTGTCAAATTTTTTTTGAATTAATTTTTTCAGAACATGGATACATCAAAGGTTTGATTAATAAATACAGAAGATTTGAGGAATAAAAAACGCCCGGTGCAGTGCAGCGAGCGCTTGAAGAACATGAAACATTGAAGTATGGAGAAATTTTATTTTTTCTGGTACGGAGTCGATGGCACTCGCGTTTCCTTAACGTGCAGTGGTTGCTTGCGAATGGGAAACGCCATGCTTACTCCGAGACCATTGCGTAACACATCTTTCATGTCAAATCCAATACGCCAGTCAAAAATTGTATCGAGTTGATCCGTACGCGGGCCGAAATTGCCCCGGTAGTACATATCGTCCAGTCCCTCCCAGACTATTCCAACCATCATAGACGTCAATGCAGCTTTCCAGAATGGCATTTCCAGCACATGATTTAAATAAGCAGTTCCGATGCAAGCTGCCGATACATGCTGGATGTCCCAAATATCACGTTTACTTGCCAAATCAGTCGCCTGGCTTTGTGCTGTTATTAACAAGATAGTTAATACGATAATCAATCGTTTCATCATCACACCCCCACATTCAATCCGGGTTTATTCGATCAAAAAAAATTACATTCGACATCAATCATCACAGCGTTTATTGATCTATCGACATTTTTAGCTGTGACTTTAGTTTTGTGACAAAATGTTATTATGTTTGTTTGGATCGTTTTAAATGTGGATTATTACAAGAATAATTTCAACCATTACTTTGAAAATGTGAAATGGATAATCCATCAATGGTCAGGTAGTGCGGGAATAAATTAGCTGTTAGGCAGGAGTGTACCGGATAAAACAATAGCAGGTCACCAATGTGAATATCGTTAATTTCTGGCGACGGCATGTGAACAATGCCATGTTCCTGGGATAATTTTTCTACATAAATGTGTTGATTTAATCCACTCCAATGATGGTTTTCCCAATTCGCCAAAATTCCATAAATGGTCTTGTTTATATTTGTTTTCAAGACATCTTTAGAAAAATGAACGGCGCCGCCATGCACTACGACTTCCTGTCGTGTTGGATAAATACCAATAACAGGACAGGCAATAACAACAGCAATTTGGTCCGGCTTGCAGACATTCAACGAATGTTGAACCAAATCATAAAACACAAAATTACCGGGACGAATTTCATCAACACCTTCAAATTGCTCCACCACACTACATGTGGGTGTATCACCTACTGAAATATCACATTGAAGAAATCCGGCAGTCATGAATAATTGCTTCACTGCATTCGTGCGTTCGACGGTTTGATGATAAATTGATTTTATCTGGTCAATAGAATCCGCAGCATAGGAATGTCCCGCGTGGGTAAGAATTCCACGAAACTGCATATGTTGGGATTTTAGCAACTGATTAGCAAGATCAAATAACTTCTCCCGGTCGGTCCACACAACTCCTGTTCGATGATATGCCGTATCAATTTTAATGAAGATACCGATATCCTGTGTTAATTGTGATTCAAGTGAATCAAGCGCTTCCTGATGATCCACAACAAGCTGTAATTTTATCCGGGATGCCAACGCATTGATCCGAGCAATTTTCATCGGATTGACATTAATTGCCACAATAATATCTTCCCAGCCATGATTAGCGAAGTATTCAGCCATCGCCATTGAACTGACGGTAATACCAGTAACACCACGCTCGCGAAACCATTCACCGATCACTGCTGATTGATGTGTCTTAAAGTGCGGACGGAATTGTACTCCTGAGCAACGGGCTTTCGCTGCCATCATGTCGATATTGGCGATCGCTTTGTTGGAATCAAGCAGCAATGTTGGACAGGTGACTTTCAAGTGAGAAATAAATTCTGTTGATGATATGGCTACCATCTAATCGTATCTCCCGATTTTAATAATGTGCTACGCACTTTCCACGTGGGATTTCCATTAATATAAAATCCGCAACCGTATTGTTCCGGGTATTTTCTTCAAATCGTCGATAACGCCCTGATCATACTTTTTGGCAATATCAGTGATCACGTAACCGATCGTTTCGTTTGTTTTCAAATATTGGCCGACAATATTTATTTCGCGTTCGGCGAGAATACTATTGATTTGTGCCAACATGCCAGGCTTATTTTCATGAATATGTATCAATCGGTGGGCATTCCGCAATGTTGGTAATTGCAAATTGGGAAAATTAACACTGTTCAGCGTATCGCCGCTGTTCACATAATCGATCATTTTCCGGGCAACAAAATCAGCGATGTTGTGTTGGGCTTCTTCGGTGCTGCCGCCAATATGCGGCGTGAGTATAACATTGGGCAAACCTTGTAACTCGGAAACAAACGGTTCATCATTGCTTTTGGGTTCACGTTGAAATACATCCACCGCTGCACCAAGTATTTTCCCCTTCTGAATGTATTTTAGCAACGCTGCGGAATCGACAATAAAGCCACGGCTTAAATTCAGAAAGATCGATCCGTCTTTCATCAGACGGAATTCTTTTTCACCAAATAAATTGGTATTCGCCCGATTGCCATCGACATGAAGTGTAACCACATCCACCTTACGCAGCAGTTCACGCAAGCTGCGACATTTCCGGGCGTTTCCCAACGACAGCTTTTCCACAATATCATAAAAATGCACTTCCATGCCCAATGCTTCAGCTAATACAGAAAGCTGCGATCCAATATTGCCGTAGCCAACAATACCGAGCTTCTTTCCACGAATTTCAAAATTATGCTGTGCGGATTTTTCCCAAACGCCCTGATGCATGTTCATACTTTTAGCGAAAACTCCACGCATTAGCATAATTATCTCACCAATGGCCAATTCTACCACACTACGCGTATTACTAAATGGCGCATTAAATACGGCAATGCCACGTCGTGCACATTCATTCAAATCCACCTGATCGGTACCGATACAGAAAGCGCCGATGGCCAGCAAACGCTCGGCTTTTGCTAACACTTTATTTGTCACTTGTGTTTTGGAACGCAAACCAAGAATCCAGACATTACTGATGCGTTCAGCCAGTTCATCTTCGTCCAGGCTACTTTTAATGTAATCAACATTGAATCCTTCATTTTGTAACAAGCGGATTCCCTCGCTGTGAACATTTTCCAACAACAGTACTTCGATACGGTTCTTCGGATATGAAATTGACATTGGGAGTTTATTTTCATATAGAAATTCATCGAAACTTGGAGTAACATGATCAGCTTTCTCAATCACTCCATTACGTCGAATGTTTTCCGTAAATGCGTAAAAACGATTAGCCAAACCAGCCTCTCGCATCTGATAATCTGTATAACCATCGCCAATCACATAAATATCACCGTTCAGCCGTAGCGATTTTAACAAGGCAACCTTTCCGTCTTCCTGTGCGAGAATATTATTTTCATCATACCCGATAATATTATCATACTCATCAAACTTAAATGTATTCGCATAAATATGATCACGACTAATGCCATACGGCTTTACAATCGGATCGATAAATTCATGAAAGCCGCCGGAAACAATATATATCCGATCGGTGTTATCAAGAAAAAAAGCCTTGTTACGTGTGATTGAAACCGAAATTTTGCGGCGTAGTCGTCTCACTAGCGTATCCAGATGACCCCGGTTTGCATGAAACAGCTTAATCCGTTTTTGCAGCGATTCGGCAAACGATATTCCACCTTCCACACCCTGATTCGTAATGTCCTTCATTTGATTTATAATTGCCTGCCGATGAGGATGATCCTTTAAAGCAATGGCAGCCAGCTCTTCCAGTGCTTCGATCTGAATAAATGTGCTGTCAAAATCAAAAATAAAAATTCTGTTTTCACTCATAGTCGTTCCGATAAAAATTTAAACACTTGTATTTATTATTTTAAAAACGCCAGCTCATCCTTGCCCAATCGATTGATCGACTCGCAGGTATCTCCGGCTCAATTTGTCGTGTAATTATAATACTGCCACTCGTTGAGGGCAATGACTATTAAGGTAATTATATGGAAGTCACAAATATACGAACTTTTTTGGTGGAAATCGAGGAAAAAATTTAGCTGCATGATAATATTGAACTGACGGCAGCTAATAAGTATTCTTCGAGAACATCAGTTAATAAATTCGTACTCATCGTCAAATGGAGGTTGTTTTATTATGGAAACACTTGCTTACCATTCTTAAATTGGGCAACAAGCCTGAATTCATTGGCAAACATATCACTATTCGCAAAATGCGCCGGCGTGGTCGCCTCAATATCGTCGCCCTCATACGTTTCAACATCAGACACCGACTAACGTGCTGCGTTTAGCTTATAAAACAACCATTTTCCGGATCGTGATTCCGAAGTTTTAATTTTGTGTTGATAGAGATACTCCAATGCGACTCGTACCCCCAACACTACACACTTTACGTTTCCGGCCCAAATCGAAAAATGACAATGGTCGTTGTTCATTTTAGCCGAGAATAGTCCCCACAAACAGATCGAGCGCCTGACCATAATCATACTCCGTCCCAATCATTTCATCTGCTGCTTGTCGTAAACAATCGATATGTTGTTGACTCAATTTTTCCAGCAATTGCAAGCGATAAACAGAAAAAGTCGACAGACAGACAAAACTCATTAATCGTTTTATAGTAGGCTTTGGGAGATTCTACCGAAAAGGTATGATCTTCATTAAAGTATAACATGGCATGTGTATCGTGCCAGTTGGACGTTTTTCCAAACATTCTTCGTTGGTGAAATTGAATTGCCTTGTGCAGAATAAGCTGCTATACTTCCCACCAGCGTTGAGTGCTAATCTGTGTTATAACATCACCGGGTTTAATAATGGCCTTAATCGCCTGAACGGATTCTTCTGTGTGTAATTTGTTAGCGGTCATAATTTTTTCTTTTTCTGCGTCTGAACATTCGACATGTCTGTTTAAATTACAAAACTATAATAACACAGTCAAGCAGTTTATTTAACGCTTGTTAGCACTGAAAAATACTTTTACCGGGCTGGTTTTTTTCCTTAATTTTTCCCTAATGACTCCGATATTAGAAGTAATTATTTCATTGGAGAATAATATCATATATACAACGAGTTATGGACTGCTGATAGATTTATGAATCATGACACGAATCTGAACGAAAATAATTTGTGAGGGCTTTACCATGAAGAAATATCAGAAAATGTTTGAAAAAGGCAAAAAGGAGGACGAACCGACTATGATGAATGATCTGAGTGTAAATAGTGAACTGGATTCTCCCAAGCAGGGCTACATGAATAAATCCCCGAAACAGGTGGAAACGGTTATTCTGGCCGGCATGCAATTCCGCGGTGATATTAAGGGTTCACACAATCTGTTTTTAAATGGTGAATTCGATGGCACCGTCGACCTGAATGCATTGCTGTTTGTTGGTCAATCTGGCCGTTTAACTGGCGAGGTGAAAGCCGAACGTGTGATTATTGAAGGCGAGGTTGAAGGAACAGTAACTGCAAACGAAAAAATTGAATTGCGTGAAGGCGGAAAATGCAAAGGCGACATTCTGGCGCCTTCAGTTATGATTTCTGACAAAGCGTTTTTCCAAGGTCAGGTTACGATGACAAATACCGAAGACCGAAGCGAAAGCTCAACCGCAACTGGTACGTTTTCCCAATCTTCGCTGCGACGTGAATCCGAATCGCCCAAAATTACTGTTGTTGATTCCAGTGATGTTGGCCAATCCGAGGATGAAGACGATTCTGATGAGGCAAAACAACGCCGTCGGAAACTATCGTTAACCAATGAGAAGTAATTTCAGCTAAAAATCCGCGATCCCCAATTATTAGTTATGATGTTGCCAGGATATCCTGTAGTGACTGCCTGACGCAGTCACTACATGTCCATACAGCGCACATCAGAATTAATGCTCCATAAGGTACCTTTAACATCTCCGCGTAAAGGTTAGCTACTTTCTGGCACATTTATTTTCCGATCCATCCAAGCCAGATTGGAATTTAATACTCATATTATTATTTGTGCGTCAATGTCATTAAGTTAAGCTGATATTTCTTGATCTTAGACTCCTAACCTGGATAAACCAGAATTAAAAAAATTAGACAGGATAACAGGATGAACAGGATTTCTTAGAGGAAGAGATTATACAA
>JAFGDW010000375.1 GCA_016931935.1 Candidatus Zhuqueibacterota bacterium
ATTTGTATAATCTCTTCCTCTAAGAAATCCTGTTCATCCTGTTATCCTGTCTAATTTTTTTAATTCTGGTTTATCCAGGTTAGGTAAATGTCACAAATCCCAAAAATGCTGAAATTGCTTTTAAATACATGAGGAATATATGGAAGCACATGTTAAGTTAGTTGAAGGTATATCGTTGGTTGGTCGTGCAAATTCAAATCATTGGATTCCGATGGATGGTCCTGAAACGACCGGTGGAAATGATGCAGCCTCGCGTCCGGTGGAATTGGTGTTAATTGGATTAGGCGGCTGTACTGGAATGGATGTTTTGTCAATACTTCAGAAAAAACGCGTCCCATTTACAGACTTTGAAGTGAAGCTGGATTCTGAACGGGCAGAAGATCATCCTAAAGTTTTTACCAAAATTAAAATACATTTTATTGTCTATGGAACCGGAATTAATCCCAAAGACGTGGAGCGGGCAATTGAGCTTTCAGAAACCAAATATTGTCCAGTGTCCGCGATGCTGAAGCACTCTGCTATCATAGAAACGAGTTACGAAATAAAAGAAGCATAAATTTTTCATAAATAAGGAAAAAAACCTTGAAATTCGTGTGAGAAATGCTTATTTTTTCGCATGGAAATGAAGGAAAAAGAGCTGATAAAAAAAGCTCAACAAGGTGATCAACAAGCGTTAGCATCGATTGTGACACAGTACGAACGTTTGGTCTTCAACCTGGGACTTAAATTATTGGGCAATGAGGAAGAGGCGGAGTGTGTGCTTCAGGAGACATTCCTGAAAGTCCTGCAATCGATCAAAAAATTTAAAGCCCAGTCCAGTTTGTCGACGTGGATTTATCGGATTGCCACAAATCAGGCGCTGATGAGACTCCGTAACCGCAAGCGACAATTCGTTTCACTGGATAACGATGACAATGATTCCCAGAGTCAAAAAGATTATTCGAAACTAAGTCAATCGCTGGATGCCAGTCCGCTTGATAATTTGATGAATGAAGAATTAAAAGAGAAAATGGCTGAGGGGATTGAGCTATTGCCGCCGAAGTATAAATCCGTTTTTGTGCTGAAAGATATTGAAGATTTATCACTCAAAGAAATTGGCGAGATGTTGGATATGTCGCTCCCTGCGGTAAAATCGAACCTTCATCGTGCCAGGCTTTTTTTACGTGAACAATTAGCAGAGTTATTCGATGAACGAGCATAAGCATTCCCCAAACTGTCATAAAACCATGGCGCTCATTTGTGACGATCTGGGCGAAAATATTGATTCGGATTTTTGTAAAGAAATTCAGGAACATCTTGAGCAATGTCCGCAGTGCTGCGCATCGGTCAATTCATACAGAAAAACGGTCCATCTTTACAAACTATACTGTAATGAAGATGTCCCCCAGGCTATCGACCAACGTCTGTGGAAGATTTTGCAAATTTCCAAGCCTGAATAATCCTCACTCGAAAATCGGCTGATTATTAGAGTGATCAGTTGATCTTTTCTAAAATTCATTTCTATTTAATCGCAATTTAGAAAATATGTAAGAATGTTTTCGGATATGAAAATATCAGCCATATTATTTAATCAATTCATAAATAAGTACATTCGTTTCTCCAAACCGGTTCAAATCTTTTGTTCGAAATCAATCGATGATGTACCATCAGTATTTTCCGAAATAAGTAAGCTGATCAATGATGGATATTGTGCGGCTGGTTTTGTCAGTTATGAAGCAGCTCCAGCGTTTGATGATGCGTTACAGGTGAAGCAGAGCAATCACTTCCCATTTTGTTGGTTTGCTGTTTTTAATACATACGAAATTGTAGATCCACTTCAAACCAAAAACGTGCACTATGAAATTCGGCCATGGAAGCCCGCAATTGATGAAGGCAAATACAGGGGTGATATACGAACAATCAAATGGCAGCTCCGTGAAGGATATACCTACCAGGTAAATTATACATATCGATTACATTCCCATTTTAAGGGCGATCCGTATTCACTTTTTTGTGATCTGATTGAAAATCAGACAACGCAGAATTCAGCCTACATTGATACTGGCGATTTCGTATTATGTTCAGCCTCGCCGGAATTATTTTTCAAGCTTGATGGAGCACAAATCGAATGCCGACCGATGAAAGGAACTGCGCCACGAGGCAGATACTATGAGGAAGACGAGCAGTATAAAAGTTGGCTGCACCATTCGGGAAAAAATCGAGCTGAAAACGCCATGATTGTTGATATGATCCGCAACGATTTGGGACGAATTGCCGAAATTGGTACGGTACGTGTTCAATCGCTTTATGAAATTGAACGCTATCAGACCGCCCTGCAAATGACATCGACTGTGACAGCGGAGACAAATGTCTCGTTATGGGAAATATTTTCAGCAATGTTTCCCTGTGCATCCATTACCGGCGCTCCCAAAGCCCAAACAATGAAAATAATTTCCGAACTGGAAACGACACCGCGAAATATCTATACCGGTACAACAGGATTTGTGTTGCCGGAGCGTAAGGCCCAATTTAATGTAGCGATCCGTACGGTTATGATTGATCGTAAAAATTCTACGGCGGAATATGGCGTCGGCGGTGGAATTGTGTGGGAATCCGATGAACGTGAAGAATTTCAGGAAACCCAAATTAAATCGAAAATTTTGTTCGAGCGACAGCCACAATTTCAATTATTGGAAACCATCCTTTGGATTCCGGAAGATGGATATTTTTTATTGGAATACCACATGAAGCGAATAAAAGCTTCGGCTGCCTATTTCGATTTTCACTTTTCTGAATCAGATATTCGAGAAAATCTGGAATCGTTAGTATCCAAATATACAAATGAAGCACACAAAATTCGCCTATTGGTTTCAAAAGAGGGTAAATTTTCGACCAAAATTACAAGGATTGATATCAGGAAATCATCACGACCGGTACACTTAAAAATTTCAAACGTACGTGTCGAGTCATCCGATCCGTTATTATTCCATAAAACGACTCATCGCAACATTTTTAACAAGGCAAAACAGATGTGTGGTGCGACGTGTGATGATGTGGTATTGGTAAATGAGCGAGGCGAAATAACAGAGACAAGTATTTTTAATATTGTCGTTAATTCAAATGGAAATATGTTGACTCCAGCGCGCGATTGCGGATTGCTTGCCGGCACTTTTCGTGAATGGCTAATTGATCAAAATAGAATTAAGGAAGCTGTGTTGACTCCAGGTGACATCGAGCAATGCAGAGAAATTTTTGTGATCAACTCTGTGCGCAAATGGCAACGAGCCATACTAATTGATAAATAAATTTGTACTGATATTAAAGATTGCCGTAAAAATGAAATAATTAATCTATGATCTGGATTTCAATAAGTATCATTTCCATTACCATCGTCGGTGTGTCGCTGGGACGATTTCCGTTTCTCCGCATGAATCGCGCAACAATTGCCTTTGTTGGCGCAGTTGCATTGATTCTTTCCGGCGCCATTTCCATCGAAGAAGCCTATCGCACAATCGATTTAAACACGATTGCTTTGCTGCTTTCCATTATGATTTTGAATGTTAATTTTAAATTATCCGGATTTTTTTCTCTAATTTCAGTTTATATTTTAAGAATTGCAAAAACACCACGCCGATTGTTGGGATTGCTTATTTTCTTTGCTGGCATTTTGTCAGCATTATTCCTGAATGACACGATTGTCCTGGTTTTTACACCGATTGTTCTTGATATTGCCTCTGGTTTAAAACGTAATTCTGTCCCCTATCTGATTGCATTAGCCACTGCAGCAAATATTGGGTCTGTGGCTACGATAATAGGTAATCCACAAAATATTTTAATCGGATCATTTTCAGGAATAAAATTTGTGGAATTTACAGCGTATTTGTTTCCGGTTGCGTGTGTGGGACTCATTTTCATCTGGTTACTCATCATAACATTGTATCAGAAAGAATTTTCCAAAGAACCATTTGAATTAATTCTGTCGACTAAAAATCGAATCCATCGTCCATTGATGAGGAAATCCGTTTTTTCTGCGTTGTTAATGCTGGCAGCAATGATATTCGGCGTACCCACAGCCATTGCTGCAATGGGCGCGGCATCGCTATTATTGGTTACACGACGATTAAAAGCAGAGCGGGTTTTTACGGAAATTGACTGGTCGCTATTGGTTTTCTTTTCTGGATTGTTTGTTGTGACCGGCTCTATTCGAACCCTCGGCCTGAGCGAATGGATATTCAAGCTTCTATTTATTCATAGCGGAAATGATTTAATCGACCTGACAATTATTTCCACACTCGCCAGCAATATTATCTCCAATGTTCCGGCAGTGCTTTTACTAAAGGATATCGTCGCGTCTTTTTCTAATACTAAAATCATTTGGCTCTTATTGGCAATGGCTACAACATTTGCTGGTAATCTAACCTTGCTGGGATCGGTAGCTAATTTAATTGTCGCTGAAACAGCGAAAAAACGTGGGATTTATTTATCATTTTCAGAATATCTACGCTCGGGAATACTTATTACGCTCGGTACACTTATCATTGGGACACTCTGGCTAAGCATATTTTACCGATAAGGAAATTAACAATAAAAATAATCTGTTATCGTAAAACTGTTAATTATCGTGCCGGTTTTAGCGGCATTAGTTTTGCAACACGTGCATGGATGAACAATTTTTCTCCAAACGCGTTGGATAGAGTGTATTGGAGAATATTGTTTAATGAACGTTGATTTAGTGATTGTTGATAAAAGTAACTCAGCACGTTTGAAATACATCAATGGATGTTCATCATAATTAATCAGTGGAGGACAACGTGGCGCAATTAATGGTAAGCATTTCAGGAGTTCGAGGAATTGTCGGAGAGGGATTAACTCCACAAGTGACACTGAATTTCGCCCAGGCGTTTGGAACATTTTTAGGCAATGGAAAAGTCGTGGTTGGTCGGGACTCCCGGGTTACCGGGGAAATGATGAAAAATGCAGTATTTGCCGGCTTGCTTGCTGTTGGCTCGGATATAATTGATATTGGTGTTTGTGCAACGCCAACTGTACAAATGGCTGTGGAACATCTTGGAGCGCGTGGCGGTATTGCGATTACCGCGAGTCATAATCCGATTGAGTGGAATGCATTAAAATTGATCGATGCAACCGGAATGTTTCTGGATGAACAGCAAGGCCAGCAAGTTATTCGAATTGTAGAAGAAAAATCGTTTGACCATGTCACATGGGAAAAAATCGGCAAAGTGGAAAAATATGACATGGCGACCAATGATCATTTGGATGCAATTTTAAAGCTGGATTTCATTGACGCAGAAAAAATTGCCAGTCGAAAATTCAAAGTGGCTGTTGATTGCGTAAATGGTGCTGGCGGAGTGATTATTCCTGAATTAATGAAACGATTGGGTTGCGAAACGGTTTATATCAATCGCGAACCGAGTGGCGTATTTCCACGAAGCCCGGAACCGGTACCGGAAAACCTGAAAGAACTTTGTAAAAAAGTAAAGGAAGAAAAAGCGGATATCGGCTTTGCTGTAGATCCTGATGTGGATAGATTAGCAATTGTTTCGGAGAAGGGTAAGCCATTGGGCGAAGAGTATACGCTTGCATTGGCGGTTAATTATGTGGCGCAGAAGAAACGGGGCCCCGTTGTAGTGAATGCTTCAGTAACTAAAGCGATCGATGATTTGGCCAAAAAATATCGTTCGGAAGTCGTTCGCACCAAAGTGGGAGAAATTCACGTCGCCAAAAAAATGAAAGAAATTGAGGCCGCCATCGGTGGCGAAGGTAACGGTGGTGTGATTTTACCAGAACTCCATTTAGGTCGGGATGCACCGTTGGGAATTGCGCTTACATTGCAACAATTAGCCGAATTTGACGGTAGTATATCTATGTTGCATCGGATGCTGCCACAATATTTTCAATCAAAAAAGAAAGTGGAATTGGCCGATAAGGCCACGGCTACCATCATTGATAAAATAATTAAGCAGTATGCCAAAGAAAAAATTGATCTGATTGATGGTATAAAAATTCAGTGGGATAATGAATGGGTTCATATTCGGGCATCGAATACCGAACCGATCATCCGCATTTTGGCAGAAGCAAAATCCATGGAACGGGCCGATGCGCTTTGCTACAAATTTATTAAAGAAATCGAAAGTGCCTGATTATGAATGCTCTTCAGCTAATTACTAAGAAACAGGCTGGAAATGAACTCACCCCAGACGAAATCTCATATTTGGTTCGGGGATACGTAAATGGTGATATTCCGGATTATCAGATGTCGGCGTTTTTAATGGCAGCATATTATCAGGAAATGTCACCGGAAGAAACATATCAACTCACAAAAATTATGTTGGAATCCGGGGAACGCGTAAATACAAGCAGCATTCCCGGCATTAAAGTTGATAAACATAGCACCGGTGGTGTGGGCGACAAAGTGTCGATTGTCCTGGCGCCGCTAATCGCTTGTGTTGGCTTGTACGTGCCAATGATTTCCGGACGGGCATTGGGCCACTCCGGCGGAACACTGGACAAGCTGGAGTCGATACCTGGCATCAATACGAATCTTTCTGTTGATGAGGCCGTTAAGCAGCTATCTAAAATTGGTGCTGTTTTTATGGCGCAGACAGAAGAACTTGTACCCGCCGATAAAAAAATGTACGCGCTGCGTGATGCTACGTCAACAGTCAAATCCATCCCATTGATTACCGCTAGTATCCTAAGCAAAAAAATAGCCGAAGGCATTGATGGTCTTGTTCTGGATGTCAAAGTAGGTAAGGGCGCATTTTATTCACGACAGCAATATGCATTGAAGCTTGCTAACAGTCTGATCAATGTAAGTGAGAAATTTGGTTTAAAAACATCTGTGCTATTTACGGCAATGGATCAACCGTTGGGAAAAGCAGTTGGAAACTGGCTGGAAATTAAGGAAAGTATTGATACATTACGTGGCAACGGGCCAAAGGATTTTGTCGATGTGGTACTGGCTCTGGGTTCTGAAATGTTAGTGCAAACGAAGCAGGAAAAAACATACGAAGAAGCGCTTAAGCGCCTGAGTATAAAACTGCAATCGGGCGAGGCGTATAAAAAATTACTTGAAATTGTGAAGAGCCAGGGCGGCAAAACGAAATTCATAGAAAATCCTGGTAATTATCCGGAGTCGCAACGCAAGATAGTTGTTCGTAGTGAACGTAGTGGCTATATTAGTACAATCGACGCCCTTCAGATTGGAACTCTTGCAATGGATGTCGGCGCCGGCAGGCATAAAATGACCGATGAGGTTGATCTGAAAGCCGGCGTGATGTTGAATAAAAAAGTTGGTGATTATGTTGAACGGGGAGAAGAACTGGCTACTATCATGACAGATCGGCAGATTGAAGTCACCGAAATAAATACACGCGTCTGGAATGCAATCGAGGTCACGAAATTGAAAGTTTTACCGCCAAATCCATTACTTGGTTATGCGGTTAAAGATGGTTCGTGCCGTTGGCCACCATTTTGATAATTAAAAAAAAGCGATTTGGTCTGTAATTGATCAAATCGCTTGAAACTTTTATCGAATTCATTTAGCGGAACGGATTAAAACCGTATCCGCTTTTTCTTTTCAGTCGTATCCCGATTGAAAGATTTGCTACTGCCAAATCCACGATGTTTGGTGCATGTTTCCACGGGTGCATTTTTCTGCTCAAACACTTCACTCGAGATGCTCGGACAAAATTCACTGGCGACCATCTGGGTTTCGTCGCAAATATCGACGCGCACAACTCCCGGTGGCATATGGAAGTCTTCGATCGGTAAATCAAGCGTATCATGGGCCATTTTCATGAAAGGTGCCCAAATTGGTAGAGCCGCAACAGAGCCGGCCACTCCAGGACCAAGTGTTTCCGAAGGATCATCCAAACCAATCCACACACCGGCAACAATCTGTGTTGTAAAGCCAATGAACCAGGCGTCGGTAAAATCATTTGTTGTTCCGGTTTTCCCCCCGGCCGGCCGAAGAAAATGATAACGACTCCGCGCCCCGGCACCAGTGCCTCTATTTATAACGGTTTTCAGTAAATCTACCATAATATAGGCTGTTTCGGCGCGTAAAACATGCGTCAACTGCGGGCGATTATCTTCAAGAGTGTTTCCATATTTATCCTTGACCTGGAGTATGCCCATTGGTTTGGCGAGTGCGCCTCCGTTGGCGAATACGGCAAATGCAGATATCATTTCAATCGGAATAACATCAGCAGAACCGAGCGCAATGGCATCGACCGGCAAAATTTCTGTTGTTAGGCCGAGTTTATGGGCGTAATCGACAATTGTTTTAGGTGGTACAATTTCCTGAACAACCCGCGCGGTAACAAGATTAAGCGAACGTCGAAGTCCCTCTCGAAATGTAGTCGGCCCGCCTTTTGAGTGATCGTAATTTGCGGGCGCCCATCTATCCCCGTTTGGCAAATATAAAACAATCGGCTGGTTCAGGAGTCGTGTTGTTGGCGGATAGCCGTTGTCAATTGCGGCTGTATAAACAATCGGTTTAAATGTCGAGCCCGGTTGACGATGGGCCTGAAGCGCCCGGTTAAATTTAAACTGACCAAAATCACGTCCCCCAATCATCGCCAAAATATGCCCATTCGTCGGATCCATGGCAACCAGCGCTACCTGAACAGGTGCAACAGCGGTTGTAAGCGAATCCAGGTACATCGAGCTGTCAGCCTTGAGTTTTTCGTAAGGCACTTTCTTTAGTACATTTTCCGGAATATATGGAAGAATTTTATCTTTTTCAATAAAGCGCTTGTTAAATCGCTCCTGAACATAAGGTAAGTGAGCTTTCACTGCGGAATCAGCTGCTGCCTGAACTCGTGAATCCAGCGTGGTATATACTGAAAAACCATCTTTATATAAATCCATTTGATAGCGTTGCTGCAATTCCTGACGCACATATTCGGTAAAATAAGGCCCGATACCATATTCGTCGTCCGAATTTCGTGGAAGAATGTGCGGTTGGATCGCTATTGCTGCGTCATATTGTTCCTGTGTAATATATTTGCGTCGGAGCATATTGCTTAATACAATATCACGCCGACGGACTGCTCGATCTAGATGATTATAAGGTGAATACGAAGTTGGTCGTTGTAACAAGCCCGCGAGTAACGCAGCTTCATCCAGCGTCAGATCGTGAGCGTTTTTATCAAAAAAGGCTAGTGAAGCAGCTTGAACACCATAATTCCCATGTCCAAAATTCATGTAATTGAGATACATTTCCAAAATTTCATGCTTGGTGTACGTACGCTCAATTTGAATAGCAGTTATCCATTCTTTTAATTTTCGTGATATTTTCTTCTCGAGCCCAAGATAGAGTTGACGGGCTAATTGCTGAGTAATGGTGCTAGCACCCTGTTGATAATTCATACTGGCAATGTTGACGAACATCGCCTTCACAAAGCGGGGTATATTTAAGCCCCAGTGATCATAAAAAATATGATCTTCAGTAGCAACCACGGATTGCCAAACATAATCAGGCATGTCATCAAGTGATATCAGCATCCGTTTTTGAGTGAATAGTTCCTTGATGATAACGCCGTCACGAGAATAGACTTTTGTCGCTAATTCGGGCTCGTATTGTTCCAGTTGAGTGAGCGAAGGGAGATCCCGGCTTAAAAACAGAACAACACCGAAAGAAAGGATGATAAAAGCGATAAAGAATATCGCAACAAAAAGAATTCCCTTTTTAGATCGGCCCGAATTACCTGCATAATTGTTCATATTGGGCCTAACATTCAATGGTATACGCCTCATATAATTGCTCTCGTCTGTCATGCGTTCCAGTATTCCAACGTAAGGTTTCCATTGTATAGTACGCCATACGAGTTGTTAGAGATCCAATCTCCAAGATTTATAAAAAATTTTCCGTCAATTTCATCCAGTGATGGGCGGTGTGCATGGCCCATAACAACTATATCGTAACCCTTTTCGAATTTATCAACTGCAAACGCCAGATAATCTTGTTCGTCCTTTAGTACCGTATTGGCTGTATGATGACGGCTGGTGTTCGATGTTAGTCGGGCAAGCGGAACTCCCAAATCTGGATGTAACCAGCGATAAAGAAAAATATTGAACCGATTACGGAAAATTTTCTTTAGAAGCTGGTATCCTTTATCCTTGCTGGAAACGCCATCGCCATGAAAAAAAAATACTTTTCTCCCTTGAAGCGTGGTACCCATCGTTTCAGGATGCATGATAAAGCCGACCTCTTTGGCGAAAAAATCGCGCGTCCAATAATCATGATTTCCTGGAAGAAAATGGACTTCAACACCATTTTGAATCAAATTATAAAAATGAAAAAATATATTGAACTGTGATTTGGGGACAACGTACTTGTATTCAAACCAGAAATCAAAAAGATCACCAACGATGAACAACGTATTACCAGGGGAATTTATTGATTTTAGAAAAGCAGATAATCGTTTTACCCGTTCATTATCCTGTTCAGAATGACCGGCGCCGATATGCACATCAGAAATGAAGTATACTTTTTCCATAATTAATTACTGTACACAAATTCATAATGAGTCGATAATTTAACTAAAAAAATAATTAAAATCAAGGTTAAATGAAAAATTTGCGCCCATATTTTTCTTGACAACCACCTAAATATTTTGTATATTGAAAGTTAACTTCCTATGATGTAAATGGTTAGCTATTTAAAAAAATGAAATATTCAAACAATTTTAAATCGTAAAAAATTAAAACCCGGAACCTGAATGAATATTAATGAGATAGCACAATTTATTGATCATACAAATTTGAAACCGGAATCAACAATTACTGCAATTCAACAATTATGTGATGAAGCTAAAAAATATAATTTTGCTACAGTTTGCATTCATCCGGTCTATGTTAGACGTGCATGTAAAATGTTAGCTGAAAGTTCGGTAAGTGTGTGCACGGTTATCGGTTTTCCGTTAGGCGCCAACGTGACCGACATAAAAGTAAAAGAAGCCGTCCAGGCGATTGATGATGGTGCTACGGAAATCGATATGGTTATCCAAATCGGAGCCTTAAAGGCCGGAGAAATCGAAATTGTGGGAAATGATATCCTCCGTGTCGTAGAAGTGTGTCATCAAAAAAACGCATTGTGTAAAGTTATAATCGAGACAGCATTGTTGACACAGGAAGAGAAAATAATTGCCTGTGAACTAGTGCGAAAAGCTGGTGCTGATTTTATCAAAACATCTACCGGATTTGGCCCCGGCGGCGCAACTGTTGATGATGTGAAATTACTCGCTCAACAAATGCAAGGAACATCAATAAAAGTTAAAGCTGCCGGAGGAATTCGCAGCCGTGAAGATTTTGATAAAATGGTGATAGCAGGTGCATCCCGAATCGGGACGAGTTCGGGAGTAAAAATTATGGAAGGCACCAAATAATATTGACTTGAGCAGATAAAAAAATTAATTTTATCTTGACAAATTGAAAAAAATATATTAAATTACCGAACGTTTAAAATTTTGCTTCGATGGGATGGGATGGGCTAAAATTCACGGAGGAAAAAGGAAATTAGCGCGTTCGAAATCGGAGTGAGGGATTATCATTGAAAAGCGTAGATTATAATTGCTCTTTGACTCGATGTGTGTTGCAAAATGGTTTAGTTTTCTCCTTGATAAAGACTCTCAAATCGTCTATTTTACATAGCACGTTTCTAACATACAGCATTTGAGAATTTTGATAAACCATTACAGGAGAGAGGAATGGAGATTACAGAAATCAATGTTACTTTAAGGGATGAGGAGAAACTTAAAGCATTTGTGAACGTGACCTTTGATGATGTATTTGTGATTCGGGGCATGAAGGTGATAAAAGGGTCTACTGGATATTTTATCAGTATGCCGAGTCGAAAAATGCCGGATGGGACCTTTCGAGATATCGCACACCCGATAACCAACGAATTCCGAAATTTTATTGAAAAGGTAATACTGGATAAGTATCACGAAGTTGCAGAAGCGGATCAGTCTCATAACGAGTAAATAAAACCTGATTCAAAACCTGTGTTACATCAATGGGGCGTCGCCAAGCGGAAAGGCACAGGGTTTTGGTCCCTGCATACGGAGGTTCGAATCCTCCCGCCCCAGTTTTCTATTTTATCGTGACGAAAATCTATTGTGAAGTAATCTTGAAAATTTTAGTCACCTTTTCAATGGTTCATGGTTAACCACCTTTGCACAAAAGCAGGTCGATTAAAATTCTCAAGTGCTTCGGGTAGTTTTCGTCATTTTTTATGTGTGGGAGAAAATGAGTAACAGTAGTACATTACGAATCTTTGCAGGAAATTCGAATCCGTTATTAGCTCAAAAAATTGCGTCGTACCTAGGAATGGAGGTTGGTGCTTCCGAAGTTCGGTCGTTTAGTGATGGTGAAATCTGGGTGAAATACAATGAAAACATCCGCGGATGTGATGTTTTCATTATTCAATCAACGAATGCCCCTGCATCCAACATACTTGAATTGCTTATCATGCTGGATACAGCCCGTCGCGCATCGGCCAGACGAATAACGGCTGTTATTCCTTATTTTGGTTATGCCCGGCAAGATCGTAAAGATCAACCCAGGGTGGCGATTACAGCCAAACTGGTCGCCAACCTAATTTCAACGGCAGGTGCAGATCGCGTATTAACAATGGATTTGCATGCACCGCAAATTCAGGGATTTTTTGATATTCCGCTGGACCATGTGTATGCGTCGCCGGTTCTTGGTGATTATTTTCGTAAAATAAGTATTCCAAATCTGGTTGTTGTATCACCGGATGTGGGTAGTAATACACTTGCTCGTGCTTATGCCGGCAGGCTACATTCACCTCTGGCAATTATCGATAAACGTCGTCCCAAGCCAAATATTTCCGAAGTCGTAAATATAATTGGTAGTGTTGACGGAAAAAATGTTTTGATTATTGATGATATTATTGATACAGCCGGTACAATTTACAAAGGGGCAAAAGCACTAAAAGGTTGTGGCGCAAAAGATATCTATGTCGCTTGCACTCACCCGGTTTTTTCGGGACAAGCGGTACAAATGTTACAGGATAATGATTTTGTAAAAATTGTTGCCACAGATACGATTGCATTACCGGAATCAAAGAAACTTGAAAAACTGGAAATATTAACGGTCTCCAAGCTCTTCGGAGAAGCAATAAATAGAATTCATAATGAAGAATCCATAAGTAGTCTTTTTGATTAATTTGGGAAAATCACGGAGTAAGGAAGATGTCGGAAGTCATGTTAAATGCAACAGCACGGGAAACGACTGGGAAAAAAAGCGCCAAGTCAATTAGACGTGAAGGTAAAGTTCCCGCGATTTATTACGGTCATAATGAAAAAAATATTTTACTGACAGTGGACAAACGGGAACTCGTCGGAATTATCAGTTCTGAAACTGGCTTGTTCGATTTGAAAATCGATAAACAAAAAGCCAAAAAAGTCATTTTGCGAGAAATCCAATTTGATCCAATTACAAATTCTCCGGTTCATGTCGATATTATGGGCGTGAAGATGAAGGAAAAAATTCATCTTTCCGTACCAGTGCATATTATCGGCGAAGCGATAGGTGTTAAACGAGATGGCGGTGTTTTGAATCAGGTGCTGCATGAAATTGAAGTTTCATGTTTACCACTCGATCTTCCGGAACATATTGACGTTGATGTGTCTGACTTAACCATTGGCGATTCAATACACATTAGTGATATCACAATGGAAAACGTCGAACTGCTAAATGAAGCAGATAATGTTATTGTAAGCGTCATTGCTTCACGAGCAACCAAGGAAGCCGCCGAGACTGAAGAAGTTGCTGAAGCTGAAGAAGTGGCAGAATCTGAAGAAGAATAGTTCATTCCTATATTATGTGTTTAATTATTGGATTGGGAAATCCTGGAATAAAATATTCAAATACACGGCATAATCTGGGCTTTATGACTTTAGATGTGCTTGCAACGCGGCACGGATGGTCTTTTCAGAACGATCGTTTGTACAGCATTGCAACAGGCAAATTGAATAATAAGAAAATATTATTGATAAAGCCTAAAACGTATATGAATAAGAGCGGTCTTGCTGTTATTCATGCGCTTCAATATTACAAGCTTTCTTTAGAAAGTTCTTTGACAGTATGTGATGATATAAACATTCCATTTGGCACGATTCGAATACGAGCCAATGGGAGTCATGGCGGACAAAATGGTCTGCGATCCATTATTGAACAACTGCAATCCCGTGAATTTCCACGGATGCGGCTTGGAATCGGTGATGATTTTCGTGATGCATCAAATTATGTATTATCTCCATTCCGAACAGATGAAAAAAAGTTACTTCCGGACATATTAGAATGTGCAGCAGATGCGATTGAATGCTTTGTCGGGAATGGAATTGAATTAACTATGAGTCGTTTCAACAGATCTATATTGACGAAGTGATGAAAAAAAAGTAATGCAAGGAGGAAAAAGTGCAGAGTCAGTTTGTGTGGATGAGTCTGATTGCGGGTGTTGTCGCGTTGGGCTATGCTTATCTTAAATCTATCTGGATAAATAAACAGGATCCTGGTACGGAAAAAATGCAGGAAATTGGAGCCGCCGTTCGTGAAGGAGCAATGGCATTTTTGGCTCGTGAGTACAAAGTTTTGAGTATTTTTGTTGTTACAGTTGCCGTTTTATTAGCCTTGGGAAACAAAGGTAACATTAAGTGGGTAGCTGCATCATTTGTTGTTGGTGCATTTTGTTCTGGCATAGCTGGATTTTTTGGAATGCGAATCGCCACCGCTGCCAATATGCGAACGACTAATGGTGCCCGTCAAGGATTGGCACAGGCATTGAAAGTCGCGTTTTCCGGCGGTGCAGTTATGGGAATGAGTGTTGTCGGTCTTGGTGTAATTGGTTTATCGGGATTATTTTTAATTTATACTAAATTTTTTGGAAGTGATATTGTCGACTTGACAAATACTGTCTTGCCAATTTTGAACGGATTTGCCATGGGCGCCTCGTCAATCGCTCTGTTTGCTAGAGTTGGCGGGGGGATTTATACAAAAGCTGCCGATGTTGGCGCTGATCTGGTTGGCAAAGTTGAAGCAGGCATTCCAGAAGATGATCCTCGAAATCCGGCAACAATTGCTGATAACGTAGGTGATAATGTCGGTGATGTTGCGGGTATGGGAGCTGATTTGTTTGAATCATATGTAGGTTCAATCGTTGGTTCCATGGTACTCGGTGCTGCATCCGGGAATGTAAAACTGGTTCTGTTACCGTTGATTCTTGCTGGTGTCGGAATTTTAATTTCTATCTTGGGAACATTTATTGTTCGTGTAAAAGAAGGTGGAAATCCTCAAGCAGCGTTGAACATCGGAACATTTGGTGCTGGTGGAGTCATGGCCGTTCTAACACTTCCGATAGTACTCAAACTGGCGCCGGAAACATTTGAAATAAATGGTGAGTTATATTCAGCTATTGGAATCTTCTGGGCAACGGTTGGTGGTTTAGTAGCAGGTATTGCCATTGGGATGTTAACAGAATATTATACGGCTGAAAATAAAGGCCCGGTTCAAAAAATCGCAAAGGCTTCAGAAACAGGAGCCGCAACGAACATTATTGCCGGACTTGGTACAGGTATGGTTTCAACAGCGTTACCGGTAATTTGTATCGGCGCAGCAATTTTAGTTGCTTATCATTTTGCCGGATTGTATGGTATTGCGATCGCGGCGCTTGGTATGCTGGCAACCACAGGTATTCAGTTAGCTGTAGATGCTTATGGACCGATTGCCGATAATGCTGGTGGGTTGGCTGAAATGGCCGAGCTGGAAAAAATAGTTCGTCAACGTACAGATAAACTGGATGCTGTAGGAAACACCACAGCAGCTATCGGAAAAGGCTTTGCTATTGGTTCCGCTGCGTTAACCGCGTTGGCATTGTTTGCGGCGTTTCGTACCACTGTTGGTATCGATGTCATTGACGTCACGAAACCGACTGTTATGGCCGGTTTATTCCTGGGTGGAATGTTACCCTTCCTGTTTTCATCGTTTGCGATGGGAGCAGTTGGTCGTGCAGCATTTTCCATGATTGAAGAAGTAAGACGACAATTTAGAGAAATTCCCGGCTTGCTTGAAGGCAAGGCAAAAGCCGAGTATGCGAAATGTGTGGATATTTCCACATCTGCCGCAATTCGTGAAATGATTGTTCCGGGGCTCATTGCTGTATTAACTCCGGTAGTTGTAGGATTTGCTGGTGGTCCTGAAATGTTGGGCGGCGTTCTTGCCGGTGTAACAGTATCTGGCGTTATGATGGCGCTGTTTATGGCGAATGCCGGTGGTGCCTGGGATAATGCGAAGAAACACATTGAGGGCGGCGCGTTCGGCGGTAAAGGTTCCGCTCCACATAAAGCAGCAGTTGTTGGTGATACAGTAGGTGATCCTTTTAAAGATACGGCAGGTCCGTCACTGAATATTTTAATTAAATTGATGAGTGTAATTTCGTTAGTATTAGCTCCATTATTTGTCTAATTAGGGTGAAAAGGAGGTGAATAGAATTTGCAGACCTATTCGACCATTATAGTGATTGATTCACTGCTGAAGGCAGAAGAAATCGATAGTACCATTGATAAAGTTGAACGTAATATAGTCAACAATGGTGGTGAAATTTTAAAAGTCGACCGTTGGGGTAAAAAGCGGTTAGCTTATGAAATTAAGAAACGGCAGTATGGTTACTATGTCGAAATACTTTTTAAATCCGTGGGCGATATCATAAAAATTATTGAACGCGAATATGGACTTGATGAAAATTTATTGCGATATTTAACCCTGAAGCTTGATAAGAAGGCAGTTGCTTATTATGAAAGCAAGCTAAACGAAGCTTCGAAGAAAGAAGTTCAAGCTGGGCCGGAAACAGACAAGACCAATGATGACAAAGTCACCCCGGATGATGAAAAAGATGAGAAAAAAGAAGATGAGGAAATGAATAAAGAAGAAACGCAACTGGCAGAAGAGGAGGCGGTGACAAATTAACGTGGGGACGGCGTTTCTGGATTTGATGGAGGATATTTGACGATGCAAGACTTAAAGATGCCGGATATTAACAATGTGATAATTGCTGGAAATCTGACGTGTGATCCTTCTTTTAGAAAAACAACCAACGGGACGCCAGTAGCCAATTTTTTCATTGCATCAAACCGTAAATTTAAAGACAATAGTGGTCAATGGAGAGAAAATGTCTGTTATGTTGGCATTGTCGCTTGGTATAAATTGGCTGAAAGCTGCTACGAAAATTTAAAACGTGGGAGCGCTATTATTGTTGATGGTGAACTGCAAAGTAGAAATTGGCGAAACAATGATGGTACAAGTCATAATGTTGTCGAAATAAAGGCTCGGCGAATTCAATTCCTGAATCGGAAATTTAGCGGTTCCGAAGCCGATGGAGATGATGTGGATTCAGAGATCATCGAGGATGATGAATATCAAAATGCCTCTTCCGATATGGATGAGGATGGCGATACCGGTTCATCATCCAAACCATCAGATGATACGAGTGATTATGATTTTGGATATCAAAATCTTAATATTTAATTTCAGGAGCAAATAAACAATGATTAAGAAGCGACGAATTTGCCGTTTCTGTGAAAATGGCACCGATTATATCGATTTTCGTGATGATAAACGGTTAACGCGATTTACAACAGAACAGGGAAAAATTATTCCCCGGCGTACGTCAGGGACATGCGCAAAGCACCAGCGACAACTGGTGCGGGCAATTAAACGCGCCCGACATCTTGCAATTATTCCTTATATAGCAGAAATGGCAAAATAATTTTGGTAAGAAGAGGAATTTGGGATGAAAGTTATTCTTCGAAAAGATTTTGAACAATTGGGACAAATTGGCGATATAGTCGAAGTAAAGCATGGGTATGCTCGAAATTACCTCATACCACAGGGCATTGCACTAGTCGCTGATCCGAAAAATTTACGTCGTCTGGAAGATGAACGTAAACGAATGGCAATGCAAAAAGATCGTGAAAAGATTGCGGCAGAAAAACTGGCACAAGAATTGGAAAAAGTTTCCTGCACCGCTTCTGTTCAGGTTGGAGATGAAGACCGAGTTTTTGGCTCCGTTACCAGTCAGGATATTGCCGATCTGCTTAAAGAAAAAGGATTCGATATCGATAAAAAGAAAATAATGCTCGATGAGCCAATTAAGGCGCTGGGCATTTATGATGTCGAAGTCAAACTTCATACGAATGTTCATGCAAAAATTAAACTCTGGGTCATCAAACAGTAATCCATCGTGAGGGGAGGTTCAATTATGGAAACAGTGTATCCTGAATGTCAAAAATGTAATGCTGGTGTTCTGATTCCATTGTCCGATTACGGCCGGGAAGGTGCATCAATTATGTACAAGGCGTGGGTTTGCACGAACCCTGAATGTGGTTTCAATATTCGAATTGACAACGGTGAGTTAAGTATCGGACGAACAGTTGCCCCGTCGAATAAGTAATTCTGCGATATACGTTTACTGATATTAAAATTGTGTATAGGGTATTAGGTTCATCCTTTTACCCTATTTTCGTATCTAACCGGTTGTGTTGTTCAGATAGAAACTCGGCAATTCATTATGTTAGAAGCCATTCAAAGTCACCTCAAAATAAAAATTGTGGTGGTCTTATTGGCCATCTTTATATGGTTCTTTGTGAAAACAGAGAACAACTATAAGTATGCATTCCGAATCCCCATCCAGGTTTCCAATTTGCCGAATGGAAAAATAATTACTAATGATATTCCGAAGCAAGCAAAGGTGACATTTTGGGGAAAAGGGCGTGAATTGCTCACACTCATTCTTAATCGAAAATTATATTATAATTTAGATTTGGTCAATATCGACGATAGTCAGGTTTTCATACCGAATATCCACAACATCCGCTTACCGCACGAATCAACAATCGAAATATTAAATATCCTGGAACCGGATTCCATTTATGTGGAAATTGCCGATTTGGAAATGCGAGCGATTCCGGTTTTACCACAGATTTCCATTGAAACAGTTTCCGGATATACAATTGTGAATGGTGTTAAATTAAGTCAGGATTCCGTGCATGTTGTTGGTCCCAAAAAACAATTGGATAGTTTGAAATACATTGAAACCGAAAAGCTGCACTTCAAAAATAAAAAACATGATATTAACAAAGAAGTCGAGCTGGTAACGCCGAAAATCAAATACATTAAATTACTTGAAAATTCCATCTCGTTTACCGTTGATATACAGAAACTAATGGAAAAACGGTTAGTTGAAATACCTGTGGAAGTCATCAACAAACCACCCAACTATTCGGTAACTGTTATTCCTTCAAGCTTAAGCCTAACATTGATTGGCGGTGTGGACGTGCTTTTACCGCTTGAAAGTAAAGACATCAAAGCATATATTGATTATACAAAAGTGTATGGATCCAAAAACAAGGAACATTTGGCTTATATTGAAAAAATTAATGGTGTCCGATTCACCGATATTAAGCCAAAGGGATTCAAAATTGTTGTAAAAAAAATTCGTTGATTATTATGATTGTACTCGGAATAGAATCATCGTGTGATGAAACATCCGCCGCGGTTGTTCGCGACGACCATTTGTTATCCAATATTATTGCATCTCAGGAAGTACACCGTGAATTTGGCGGCGTGGTTCCTGAATTGGCGTCACGCGCACATGCTCGTCATATTGTTCCGATTGTGAAGCAGGCGCTGCGACAGGCGAACGTCACAATAAACGAAATTGATGGAATTGCGGTTACTTATGGTCCCGGTTTGGTCGGTTCTTTATTGGTAGGATTAAATTTTGCAAAGGCATTGGCTTTTACGCACAGCATCCCGTTTGTAGGGGTGAATCATATCGAAGGCCACATCTGGGCAAATTTTATAGATGTTTCGGAACCGCAGCCGCCATTTATCGCCCTGATTATTTCGGGCGGTCATACTCAGCTTGTCATTGTTGAAGCGTGGGGTACATACCGTACGATTGGAAAGACCAAAGATGATGCTGCTGGTGAGGCTTTTGACAAAGTCGCGAAAATGATGAATCTGGGATATCCCGGGGGACCGGTTATTGACCGCATGGCTAAAAATGCGAATTCCCAATTTGTGCGATTCCCACGCGCGATGATGACCGACGGTAATTATGATTTTAGTTTTAGCGGATTAAAAACAGCGGTGCTGTATTATCTGCGTGAGCATGGCCCAGAAAATCATCAGGCGGATGTCGTTGCCAGTTTTCAGGCAGCGTTAAGTGATGTATTAATCGAAAAAACGATTCAGGCAGCAAAAGCCCATCGACTTTCATCGATTGTACTTGCTGGTGGTGTCGCATGTAATAGCTATATTCGAAACAATTTTCAGGTACGCGCCACCGATGAAAAATTGAATGTTTACCTGCCCAAACCAATTCTATGCACGGATAACGCGGCAATGATTGCCCGCGCAGGATTGTTAAAATTAAATCAAGGTGAGGTTTCGGGCTACGATTTGGCGCCTAAACCTTCATTGCGGCTGTAAATGTGATATTCTCAAATTGTAACGAAAATGAGTGTGTGGGGGGTGCGTAGGGGTGAATTGTATCGCATCTGGTTGAAATACGGTTTAAATTAAACTATATTTTTTTTGATGAGTCCGGAAACTCTTTTTGCAGTGTTCGAAGGAGTTTTTGAGTGCTGGCCAAAGCTTGTAACAATTGATCTTCTTCTTCTTCATCGTCCTGCGGCCGTAAATCCCAGGCTTTCTTTAAATTTTCAAAAATTTGCTGAGTTTTCTGAATCAGGGTTTGGCCGATTTCTTTGCGGGATGGTTTTCGATCCTTCAGCATGACGCGTGGGCCAAAATAATAGCCAAGCTCTTCCCACTCGCTACGGTGGTTCCCAAACAATTTGTCGACCTGCGGATCATCCGTATCATCGAATACTTCAAACCGTCCGTCTTGCTGCAGCATAATAGCAAACTCTTCAAATGCTAATGTCTCAGCTTCGCCCATCAGGCTTAATTTAAGCCAAATCTTTTTTACCGGTACGATGAAATCCTTTTCATCGAGAAGTAAGTCCTCTGCCAGTTTTAATAATTGCTCTGTATTTTTTATAGTTTTTTCTGTCATTAGTAGGTCCGGATTTTTTGCAGTTATTATTGATGAGAGGGTGGTTTAAATATAAGGATTAAATTTTTAAAATCAAAATTATTTTTAAAAAAAGTTAATAATAAATTGCTGAATAAAAGCCTTGCATATTTTGTGAAAATTGATAATATTACGGCAATATATTCATATTTGTTTATAGTTCTGTCGTAATTAAATAGGTGTTATTGGTGTTGTTAAATGAACCATTTTTTTGTCAACCAAATATAAATTTGCAGGATCAATTCGAAATAATGAACCCGCAACCACAAGCGTTACATGTTTTGCATCCTGAGTACGAGGTAGTAAATGATTATTTATGACCGTGGAATACGTGTTCTTGATTCATCGCTTTGGTTGGATGCACATCGCCGGGCAGAAGTTGGATACATCTCACATGCTCATGCAGATCACATCAGGCGACACGACAAAGTATTGGGAACACCCGCAACGATACGATTTTTTGAACAACGTTACAAAAAGCGTACCGAGACAATTGTTTTACCATATAATAAACCATTCGAGCTTGAGAATATAAAAATTGAGTTATTTCCATCCGGCCATATGTTGGGCGCATCCCAGATAATGGTAATCAAAGATGATATGAGACTGGTTTATACGGGTGATTTTAACATGTATACGAGTGAAACCGCGGAAAAAATTGAGATCCGAGAGGCCGATATTCTAATTATGGAAGCGACATTCGGATTGCCACATTTTAAATTTCCGCCTCGATGGCAAGTTATTAAGCAGCTAATGGATTTCATCGATGATTGTTTTGATCATGGTCTGATACCGGTGATCATGGCGTATGCGCTGGGAAAAAGTCAGGAAGTCGTTAAAATACTGGGTGATCGTGGTTATGAGATAAGTGTTTATAAAACGATCGCTGACATGACCACGATTTATAAAGACCTTGGAGTGGCAATGTCGAACTGGCAGCCCTTTCAGGGGGAAGATTTGCATCGACGTGTGATGATTGTTCCACCGCGGCTTACCAAATGGATAAAAGGTTTATATCCCGGTATTGTCCGTACAGCAATGGTTACCGGTTGGGCGATTGACAAACAAATGAAATATCGGTTTGGTGCAGATTCAGTTATCGCTATGAGTGATCACTCCGATTTTGATGGCCTGCTTAAATATGTCCGGAAAGTATCGCCACAGAAAATTTTTGTTACTCATGGGTACAATGAATTTGTTCATGCGCTGAAACAAGATGGTTTTAATGCCAGCCCGCTAGTTTCCGAACCTCAGTTATCGCTTTTCTAATAATGACCAAAATTGACCGCTACATATCTTCCTCATCTGCCAGTTCCATGCGTGAAAGTATTCGTAGCGCCAACGGAAATGAGGTTTTTTTTATTGGAAAAACCAATTCTGACCATCGCGTTGTCGATGTTAAAGTAGTTGCGCGTGGTAATGAATTTGCTGTTCCCGCAGTTACACAGCTTGCAAATGCCGGTGATGTGCTGATTCATAACCATCCATCGGGCGTACTTCGCCCTTCGCAAAACGATCTTTACATCGCCCAGGATGTTTCCGGTTTTGGAATTGCCAGCTATATTGTTAACAACAATGTTGATGACGTATATGTGATAATAGAACCGTTCCGGAAAGAAGATATCAATTCGATTGATGTGGCGAAATTAACAAAAGTGCTTGACGCCGATGGAGAAATTGCCAAAAAATTGTCAGGATATGAATTCAGGCCACAACAACTTGATATGGTAGGTGTTATCGGCCAGGCTTTCAATGAAAATAGAGTGGCAGTAATTGAGGCCGGAACAGGGGTTGGAAAAAGTCTGGCTTATCTTATACCGGCGATTTTTTGGGCAGTCAAGAATAAAGAGCGTTGTGTCGTTTCAACTAACACGATTAATTTGCAGGAACAACTGATCAAAAAAGACATTCCGTTCCTTCAGGATGCGTTGGACTTAAAATTTAAAGCTGTTCTTGTTAAAGGCCGTTACAACTATATTTGTCTGCGTAAGGCAGAAGAATTGAAACGCGAACCCGAGTTGATGCTTGAAGATAATGAACAGTCAGAAGTTCAATCACTAATTGCCTGGTCTGAACAAACTGCTGACGGTAGTCGTTCGGATTTGAATTATATTCCATCGGAATCTGCCTGGGAAAAAGTGGCCGCTGAAAGTGATACCTGTACTCACTCGAAATGTCCGTTTTACAAAAAATGCTTTGTCAATATTGCACGGCGCGAAGCCAATTCCGCTCACATTTTAGTCGTCAATCACCACCTGCTATTTTCGGATCTGGCAGTAAGATCAAGTGGTTCCGAAGTCGCCGTTTTGCCAGCATACCGTCGTGTCATATTTGATGAAGCCCATCATCTTGAAGAAATCGCCACACATTATTTTGGCGGCGGCGTTACCCGGATGGGAGTACAACGCATTTTAAGCAGACTTTATCGGATACGCAAAGGTATGGGAAAGGGGTATCTGTCCGTATTTGTAAGTGAATTGCGTAAATTAAAATCACGCATTCAGGATCCTGAAGTTGCAGATGTCCTCCATAATTTGGAAACGCAAATTATTCCCGGCATTGCTCAACTTTCGGATGCCAATGATGAAGCCATGGATGTCGTGTTTAATATTGTTTATATGAACAAGACTGATGAATCCGGTGAAATGAAACTTCGGATCATGGAGGATATCCGTAAAACACCGCTATGGGAAAACGTACTCCAGGAGAAAATACACGCTTACATTTTGTATCTGAATCAATTTTGCCGACAACTAACACGTTGTCTGGATCAGTTAGAAGATACCGGAATTTCGTTCAGTGATGAATTGTACGGTCTAATTTATACAATCAGTGCGCAATGTAATCGGCTGCAAACAGTTAGTACTACACTGCATCAAATTGTGTTTCAGGATGAAGCAACCAATATTCGCTGGATTGAAATTCGGCCGCGCGCGGAAAAGCACGTCACCCGATTACGAATAGCGCCACTTGATATTTCAGAAAAAATGTTCGAGCATGTGTATTCGAAATTTCCCACAGTAATTCTTACATCTGCAACTCTCACAGTGACAGGCATTAAAAATTGGCAGCCATTTGATTATCTTGCCCATCGGATCGGATTGACCTATATTGAAAAAGATCGCCTGTTAACTTCCCTACTGGCGACTCCGTTTAATTACCAGGAACAGGCAATTATTGGCATCCCTACTGACATTCCCTTGCCTGATAGTCAGGCATTTGCACAATTTCTGGACACTTTTTTACTTGAGGCGATTGGACTTAGCAATGGTCGGGCATTCGTCCTGTTTACATCGTATCGACTCATGAATTCCGTTTATAGTAAGTTAGAGTACACCATAAAAGAACGAGGCTGGATTCCCTTGATACAAGGTTCTATGAATCGGCACCAATTATTGAAGACATTTAAGGATAGCAATTCAGCAGTATTATTTGGTACGGACAGCTTTTGGGAAGGAGTTGATGTGCCGGGTAAGGCATTGGAAAACGTTATCTTAACAAAACTTCCATTCAAAGTTCCAACTGAACCTGTAATAGAAGCACGAATCGAAGCTATCACCAGGAATGGCGGAAATTCATTTATGGAATATTCTTTGCCACAAGCTGTTATAAAGATGAAACAAGGAGTAGGACGATTGATCCGTAATAAAACCGACCGTGGCTCTATCTGGATACTGGACAAACGGTTGGTAGAAAAGTTCTACGGCCGGGTTTTTATCCAATCATTGCCATCATGCCCGGTAAAGACAGGTGCCACAGCTCAGGTATTAAGCGATGTTAAATTATTTTTTAATAAGTGAAAATTATCGACAATTATAAAAATAACTTAACGTAAATATGCTTAACCTTATCACTACATTGCCGAAACAGAATTATAGGCGGGCGAATGGATTTGCTTGTCGGCGTGGTGTATAAATTACTAAAAATTTGTTTGTGATATTCCCCAAAATGTGTATATTAGTTGATGGGAAAGATTTAAGGGAAAGTTGTGAGTAAACGGAAAAGGTAAGGGATAACAATGAACGGCAACGTGTTAGTACGCATCGATGAGAAACAGTATGGACCGTTATCACACACCGAATTAAGAACGTTGGTACGTAACGGTAAATTTGCTCCACATGATTACATTTGGTTAGAAGATGAAGGTGAATGGGTACCGGCAGATCAGATTAAAGAACTCGATACACTTTTCAGGCCGGTTGTGCAGCACGAATCGGAAAAGAAAATTATCGCTGTGGGAAGCGGGAAAGGTGGCGTCGGAAAAACAGTGCTATCGTCATCGATAGGAATTGGATTAGCAGCATTAGGCAATGAAGTAGTTCTCGTAGACGCCGATTTTGGTGGAGCTAATTTGCATACCTGTATGGGAATTTTGGAACCCCAGTATACATTTCTCGATTATTATACACTCCAACGCGAATCACTCGAAGACATACTACTCGATACTCCACTAAATAATTTGAAACTTATAAGCGGCGCCAGTGGCATATTGGGTTTGGCAAATCCCAAATACTCTCAAAAATTGAAACTTGTTCGTGAATTAAAGAAACTTAATGCAAACTATGTTATTATGGACCTGGGCGCAGGATCGTCTTTGAGTGTTATTGATTTTTTCATTGCAGTGGATGAAGGAATTTTAGTTACCAGTCCGGAACCAACTGCAATTCAGGAAAGTTTTGACTTTGTAAAGCTATGTTTGCTTCGAAAAGTTCAACAGGCATTTCGTAATGAACCGGAGGTGTTGGCGTTACTGGAAGTAGATGGTATTAACAGTTTGAGTCAATTCAGCGCGCCGGTCGATCAATTGTTGGAACGGGCACAAAAGATCAGTTCTGATATCGCCAGTTCGATGGAGCAGATCATTACCAGTTTTCGTCCCCGACTAATTCTAAATTCAGTTATGGAACCGGACGAAATTAAAGAGGGGGTTGCTATTAAAACCGCAGCTGCCGAACTGTTATCCATCGATATTGATTATATGGGCTATGTGGAGTATGATGAAGATGTTCATGAATCAGTGAAGGATTTACGGCCGTTTATTATTCATAATCCGCGTTCCAAAGCCGCACGTAGCCTGGCGAGATTAATAACCGTTAAATTGCTTCAAAAATCCAGCATTGAAGGGTTTTTGGAAAAACGGCGAATGAGAAAACGAATTAGCATGACTGCAAAGGAATATCCTTCGGTTGAAAATTTGGAAAGCAAAACCATATGTTCGGTAAAATGTTTTTATTGGGATGATTGTGAATATCAGAATGGTGGACATCCCTGCCGTATTCGACATTTGGAATCGTTATTTCATAGTTAAAAATAAAATATAGTGGTTATAAATATTTTGAATACAGGGAATAAGCTAGCATTATTCCCTGTTTCATTGTTGTAAATCTATCATCCGGCCCTACATCCGTGCAATTCCAAACACCATCTGTGTAATATCCTAAGTTGTTACTACATCTTAATGTCATGAATTAATGGAAGGCATCTGTGACCAATGTCGATAATAAATCGATTGGTTTATTATTGAATGGTATTCGGCAATTCCGGTGAATTGATTATATTCTAAGAACGTCCAAATAACATGAATGTGGCGAAAAAGAAAATAGTTCGTAAACATTTGATACTATCCAGCCTGATTGTGATCATCCTGTCCAGCCTGCTTGTAATTTTTATCATAAAACCCTGGATTCAAAATCAAATTAGTAAGCGTTTGGCTACTGTTATAAAACAGGAAACCGGTGTCGATGCCTATATTGGATCAATACGTTTCAACTATTTTAGCAATGCGCAATTTCGCGATGTTTGGTTGAAATATAAAAACCAGACTGTGTCCTTGCGACTATTATCTGTAGATTTTAAATTAGCCTCACTGCTTAAAAGACAAATATACATTAAAAGAATATTGGTTGATAGCCTTTATATCGATTTGGTGAAGGATGCTGAAGAACCCATTTCATTTCCATCGACGGCAAAAAAGCAAGCCAAACCAGGCAAAAAACAATCCTTCGAATTAATTATTGAAAATATAACGCTTTCCCGAAGTGTATTTCGTTATTATGATGGAACCATACCCCTTGATGCCAAGGCTAAAAATATACAAGTTGCGGTTGATAGAAATGATACCATTCAATCATATGCAGCACGTTTTTCTGTCGGTGAAATAGGCGTGAACAATTATCCTAAATTAGCTGCGGTTGAAACAGTCGTTTCATATTATCAAAACAATTTGGTGATTCAAAAGGGACAGGCCCGCTTCGGGTATTCTGTCATTAATGCAAATGGAACATTGGCGTTAAATGATAGTCTGAATGCGGATATCGGCATGAATGGCAGTATTGATGTGTCTGATGCTGAATTAATAACGGATGTAATTGATACCAGTATTACCATTCCACGATTGAAAGGCGTGTTTACCATTGGTGCGCGCGTTCGTGGTCCGATTCATCATCCCACTATCAACTATAATCTTTCCAGTGACAGCTTACAGGTTGATGGATTAGACCTGAGCTCCGTTTCACTTGGTGGTGAATTTAAATACCCCACCCTGGCAATGAATACAATAAATTGTCATATACTTAACGGAACGGTGAACGGTTCCGCCATCGCTACAATAGACACGGCGTCGATGAAAGCAGAGATGACCATTCGTGCCAAAGGAATGACGGTTGAAGATGTGACCCGAAAATTTATGACGGTTGATAGTATTCGGTTTCATGGCTCACTGGATGGTGAATTTTCGGTGAATGTCGCCACCAACGAGTTAAATAAATTCCAAAGTTCAATGATGCTGAAAATTTCCAATGCAACATTTGATAATAAAAACGTTAGTGATTTTATCTGTCAGGCATCGATAAAGAATCGATTAATTCATGCCCATTTTTTGAATGATGACAATTATATCACGGCGCAGGGATTTTTACTGGACAGCAACCGGGTGGTCGGCGATGTTAATGTTAATTTACAGGCAATCGCTCCGTTACTTCAGCTTGTCAATGTAAGTGATATTGATGGTAAATTGTTGGGAGAAGGAAAAATATCCGGACAGATGTTTAATCCTCATGTCAAAGCTGGCTTTCAGGTTGAGTCACTAACGTTTCGAGATATGCCGGTTGCAAACGTTAAGGGTAAAGTGACGCTGACTGATAGAAAACTGAGTGTCGATGAAGTTATCTTTCATGGGCACATTGATGATTTAAGCCAGTTGCAAAGTTGGATACCACAACCTTCCATATCCGGTAATATCGATTATTACGGACAAATGACTGGTAATGTATCGAACCCGAATGTATTTCTGCGCGCACGTGGCAGAACAGGATCGATAGCACTTTTAAAATATGATAGTTTGTATGTATCGGCATCATTAAAAAATCGAATTGTTTCGCTTGACCAGGCAGAAATTCAGGTTGGTGATTCAATTATAGCGATGAAAGGTTTGATTACGCTGCAGGACAAATTGCAGTTCTCCAATGACATTCATCTTGCTTCCATCAGCGGAGGTGAACAAAGAAAATTGGGCAAAATCCATCTTCAAGGTTTGTTGTCAGAAAATAAAATCCATGCGGATGTTCGTGGCGATAGCATCGAGGTTGGAACGATTACTCATTTCCTGACTGGCCAATCAATGGTAGAAGGGACAGTTAATTTTATCGTTGCTATGAATGGGGATATATCACAACCGCAGGTTTTATTTTCAGTAACTGCTGATAATGTAAAGCATGAACCATTGGAGTTGGATGAAATTCAATGTAATGGGCAAATCAGAGAAGGAGTCATCTGGATCAGGAAGGCATCGTTCACATATGCTAAAGATACAATTTACATGAGCGGTTATTTACCATTGGCATTTTTGAGCAGCGAGGATTCATTGGATACATCATCCCTGGATATGACAGTCACCGGGGAAAATCTTACATTTAAATTTATCGATTTCCTGAAAACGGATTATTCATTTTCTGATTTGAATTTTGATATATTTGCCAAACTATCGGGAACTGTTAGAAAGCCTTTGATTAATGGCAATGTGGATATTTCGTTTGATCGATTGGAACGTACATCTTCAAAATTAGTGATTTTGGATAATCATTTGAAGATTGATATTTCACAACGACTGGACAATCCAAAAATTCGCATCAAATGGAATTGTGGTGAATCGGAATTTGAATCGTTCAAGTTTACAGCGTTCGAGGGAAGTGTTGTATATAGCGATTCTGTGTTAAAACTGGAAAATGCTAAAATTCATTTGAATAAAAAGGCATCAACCATTCAGGGTCAATTTCCCGTCGCTATTGCATTCAAGCCGGCACGTTTTCAGGTCTTGCAACTTGAGCCGCTTTCCATCAATTCTTATGCGGATAGTTTAAATATGACAGTGCTCACGCCAATTATCCCGATGGTTGATAAAGTTTCCGGCATCTTAAACTATAGTATTAAAATTACCGGAACGCCGGCGCAGCCGCGGATAAATGGTTTTACAACGGTTCGCAGCGGCGGCGTTCGTATAACTAATATGGAACCGGATATTACAAATATTCAGGCGGATGTGTCGTTTGACGAGACAAAGACGGACTTAACCAATTTAAGCGCACTTGTTGGCGATGGCACAATTCGTACACAGGGAACAGTGTTTTATGATACGAACGGAAAGATAAAAGATTTAAAGATTACAAGTAATTTAAATAATATTCGAATGATTTTAAAAGACATAATTACCGCGCGGTTGCGCACAGGAGAAATAAATTTTGCGCGACAAAACAGTGAATATGATTTGTCCGGTAATCTGGATTTTCAGGAAATTCGATATATACAAGATATCAATCTTATAAAGACCGCGTTGCAATCAAATAAACCAAAACCGGCTACAGGACACTCCGGGCCTGTCATACACAATAATTTAACAATTAAAGCAAATGAAAGTCTTTGGCTGTATAATAATATTGCTAAAATACAAATGGATGCTGATATAATTCTGCTGGGCACGATGGAGCGACCATTACTTGGTGGTACAATTCGCAGTGTTGGCGGATATTTTTATTATCTGGAACGAAAATTTGTATTAGAAAATGGTAATATAGTGTTTAGTGATCCAGAACGTATTAATCCCAACTTTCAATTATCAGCCTCAACTAGTATAAAATCGTTTGAAAATATGAACGAAATTCGTTATGTTATAAATTTAAAAATGGATGGCAATTTCGATAAACCGAATGTCGTTTTTACCTCGGTACCGCCGCTTTCGCAACCGGATATTATTGCAGTATTAACGGTGGGAAGGACAAGGAATGAAATGCTGGTTAATGGAACAACAAATGAACTTGAATCATTTCGAGATATTTTAATTGAGCGCGCCCGGAGCATTACCAATCATACGATTTCACAAATGGCAGAAAAACAGGTCGGTACATTGTTGAATCTGGATAATATCAGCATCGAAGGAGATTTGCTGTCAATGCAGGGAAAAGGGGGGCCAAAAGTAACCGCAAGCAAAAAATTAACTGAGGGATTGGACTTAACATATTCCACGGTAGTTGGGTATTCGAACGATCAAATGATCAAGTTAGGCTATCGAATTTCTGACAATATTGCGCTTGAGGGTGAATCGGATCAACGAGGCCGAACAGGCATCGATTTGAAGTTCAAATATAAATTTTGAAGGCTTGTGTTCCCAACGAGGAAGATAACATCTGTATGAAATATTTGCTTCTCATTGTATGTGTGCTTAATCTGGCTTTATATGTTCATGCTGTAAATGGATTTCCACAGAAGCAGAAAGCATCGCAAAAATATACAGTGCAAAAAATCCACATCGAAGGCAATGAGTCTCTTTCCGAGCATACCATTAAGCGAGTGATGCTGACCAAAGAACGCGGTTGGTTTTCACATCCTGCTTTTTACAATAATTTATTTGATGATGATTTGCAGACGATTATACAACTCTATCAAAACAAAGGATATTTGGATGTATCGCTTGAAAGTAATGTTAAAATAGTGGAAGAAAAAAAGCACCGGGTTGAATTATGGATTTCAATTCAGGAAGGCCCAATAACATTTATCGATCGTGTGGAATTTAATGGGAATAGCGTGTTCACTAATGCTCAATTGGCAAAAATGGTGTCATATAAAGTGGGAGAACCGTTTAATGGAAGCATGCTGGAAAAGAACAACTATACAATTATTGCCAGCTATGCTCAAAAGGGGTATATCGATGCACTGGTCACCCCTGAATTGAATAACAACAAAGAGCAACATCTTATGTCTGTTATTATTACGATTCAGGAAGGTGTACAAGCATATATTCGCGGCATTCATATTTATGGATTGAACAAAATTCAACCCAAAGTGGTTGAACGAGAACTACTGCTAAAACCCAATATGGTATTCGATTATAGCAAACTGTTGGAAAGTCAGCACCAGTTATACCAAACAGGTTTGTTCAATCAGGTATCGATTCGCCCGGTGAAAGTTGATTCAACGAATCCCAAACTTCGGAACTTAATTGTCAATGTCAGTGAAAATAAAAATGGGGAATTTGGCATCGGTCTTGGTTTTGGCTCTTACGAACGGTTGCGCGGATCGTTAGAAGTAACACAAAACAGCTTTTTAGGAAAAAGCTTGCAAATTGGCGCTCGTATCAGGGTAAGTAAAAAAGACCAGAAACTGGAAATTTTATATACGAATCCCTGGCTGTTTAATACGCGAACGAAATTCGACCTTTCAGCATTTGCCGAGCACCAGATTGAGCCCAACTACGAACTCCAGGGCGGCGGTGGGCGATCCACTGCCGGCAAGCAATTGTCGCAATATGATAAGTTGACTATAAGTTATAAATATCAGGATTTGTTGTTTTCGAATGTAAAAGACACAACTGAAATTCGTGACCGTATTCGAGGCAACACCAGAAGTTTGCAGCTTAACTACGTTAGAGATACCAGAGACAATCAATTTAACAGCACAACGGGTGCATTTTTTGATGTTCGATGGGAATCTGCCGGCGGATTCCTTCGCGGTACTAACACATTTACGAAAGTTACGGGCGAGGGACGCCACTATATAAAACTTAATTTTTTTCCCACGGGTATAGCTGGTGCTCGTTACTACCTGGGATGGGCCGAAACGTTCGGTTCATCAAAAACATTGCCACTAAATGAACGGTTTTATGCCGGCGGGGATGGAACAATACGAGGTTATGGGCGCCGTGAAGTCGGGCCAAAAGCCTATCCGGATGTCCCGATTGGCGGGAAATTAATATTTCTTATGAACCTGGAATTTCGTTACCCAATATACAAAAAATTTGGTGGTACAATATTTTGGGATATGGGGAATGTGTGGTGTTGTTATAAATATGTACGATTGCAAAGCTTAAGACACGGTTTGGGCTGTGGACTCCGTTACGCATCCCCGATCGGGATTGTACGCCTGGATGTTGGTCTTAAGGTAAACCGACGAACAAATGAAGGGGCCGGTGAAATACATTTTACGCTGGGCCAGATCTTTTAACTGAGAAAGCAACAGTAAAATGGACTTTTCAAAAACAGTTAGCAATTTTCTTAAAAAGCAACAACGTGCCTTTCTTGAATATACGCAGGTTAGTCAATCAACGTATATTTTTATCCTTGCTGGTATTGTCGGGGTGCTTGGTGGTTTTGGGGCAATCGGTTTGAATTATTTGGCCGACTGGATTCGTGAATTGTTTTTGTTTGGTGATGGCAGCATCCTGGAACAGTTGCAGCAAACACCCAATCTCTGGAAAATATTTATCCCGGTCGTCGGTGCCATTTTTGTTGGCCCTCTTATTCACTTCTTTGCTCGCGAAGCAAAAGGTCATGGTGTACCCGAAGTGATGGTTGCAATTGCATTGAAAAATGGCGTTATTCGCCCGATGGTGGTTTTAGTTAAATATATCGCTTCGGCAATTACTATTGGAACCGGCGGCTCAGTCGGGCGTGAAGGACCGATTGTTCAGATTGGTGCCGCATTGGGATCTACCATCGGTCAATGGTTAAAAATATCGAACGACAGGATAAAATTATTGGTCGGGTGCGGCGCTGCTGCAGGGATTGCCGCCACGTTTAACGCTCCGATCGCTGGCGCTTTTTTCTCGCTTGAAGTGATTTTAGGAAATTTTGCCCTCCCCAATTTCGGCCCAATCATTATCTCCTCAGTGTTGGCAACTGTCGTCTCTAGGACATTTCTGGGAAATTATGCTGCGTTTATTGTCCCGGAATATGAGCTCGTCAGCGTTTGGGAAATGCCGTTGTATGTAGTTTTAGGAATTATTTGCGCTTTTGTTGCCATTTCATTTATCGTGGTACTCTACAAATGCGAAGATTTTTTTGATGATTTGAAAGTTCCGGAATGGTCAAAAAATGCGTTGGGCAGTATTTTAATTGGTGTTATGTTTATTTTTATTCCACAAATTTATGGTGGTGGTTATGAAACGATCACCGCGGCAATAGAGAGTAAAATAGTCTGGTACGTTTTAATCATACTAATTTTTGCCAAACTTTTAGCAGCAAGTCTGACATTAGGTTCAGGTGGCTCCGGAGGGATATTCGCACCGTCGCTGTTTCTTGGGGCCGTCGCTGGCGGAGCGTTCGGGGAGCTTGTTCATCAAATCTTTCCGGCGTACACGGCAAGCAGTGGCGCCTATGCATTAGTCGGAATGGGGGCTGTTGTTGCCGGAACCATTCATGCGCCGATTAGTTCTATTCTGATATTATTTGAACTAACCAACGATTACAAAATTATCTTGGCGATGATGCTCGCAAGCACGATCAGTGTCTCAATATCGCGTCGTTTCCATGAAGATTCGATTTACACGTTAAAATTACGCCGGCGTGGCATTTCCCTGAATCAGGGGCGCGAGGAATTGATCATGCAATCATTTTCGGTCGGTGATGTTATCCGTCCAAACGCGCCTATTATGGATGAAAGTTCTTCCTTCAATGAGATTATTACGCGATTCATGACGCTTAATGAACCATATTACTATGTTATTGACAAAAAGCATACATATTTGGGTATTCTTTCAACGCATGAAATAAAAAGTGTGTTGGATGATAAAGAGTTACAGCACATCGTAATTGCCAGAGATCTGATTGAAACACATATTAAGCCGGTGCCGCTTGATTATACGTTAGCGGAATGTATGGCTGTGTTTGCCCGGGTTGAGCAAGATCATTTGCCGGTTGTTGAAGCAAACGGATCGAGCAAACTGATCGGAACAATATCGCGTCGAGATATTATTGATCTGTACGATCGTGAAGTGCTTCGTAAGGATGTGCTTGGTTTGAAGGTTGTTCAAGAAAGCGGCGCTGAAAAGAAGCGAAGTCATCTAGCATTGTCCAAAGATTACACGGTTGATTATGTGCCCGTGTCCAGAGAATTTAACGGGAAAACAATTAGCGAACTTGATATTCGCGCCAAGTTTCATGTAACTGTCATTGCCATCAAGAAAAATAATGGGGGGATGACACGGATGAACGAAATACCGTCGCCCAACAGTAAGCTGGACGAGCATGATATTTTGGTTGTAGTTGGCAAAATACCTGATGTTGAAAAATTTAAACGCGCTGAATTTGAAAGTTAGTAGGAAGTTATGTTACAGAAAAATCCGGATCGTCGTCGAGTTCTGAAACCCACGCATATCCTGATCCTGAGCTTTATGGTTCTAATTTTTATCGGAACGATCTTGTTGATGCTGCCTCAGGCAACCATCGGCGCCCGATTATCTATTGTGGACGCATTTTTCACGGCCACATCGGCATCCTGTGTTACAGGTCTTGTGGTCGTTGATACGGGAACGACATTTACATTATTCGGACAAATCGTTATTCTCGCATTAATACAAATTGGCGGATTGGGAATAATGACGTTGTCCACATTTTTTATGTTTTTACTCATAGGGCAATTTTCGTTATTCGATCAGGATATTATTCAGGAAACATTAACACAGAAGCCGATAAAAAATTTAGCGAATTTCTTGCGCATCATTTTTCTTTTTACTATATTGGTTGAGTTGATTGGCGCATTCGTATTAAGCCTTCGATTTATAATGACGATGCCATTCCATAAAGCTATTTATTATGGAGTGTTTCATTCTGTTTCAGCCTATTGCAACGCCGGATTTGCATTATTTCCGGATAGCTTCATTACGTACAAAAGTGATATATTGATAAATTTCACACTAATGGCGTTAATAATTATCGGAGGTCTGGGATTTATCGTTGTGCTCGATTTGAATCAATATTTTCGTTATCGGCGGCATGGTATGCAACCGGGATTATCAGTATACACGAAAATTGTGTTGAGCATGACCGGAACGCTAATCATATTTGGAAGCCTTGGTTTTTATATATTTGAAATTAGAAATGGTATTGAAAATTTTCCGGTTGGAACCCGATTGGTTGTTTCAATGTTTCAATCGGTTACAACACGTACTGCAGGATTCAACAGTATCGATTTCGCTGGTTTATCGAATGCAACCATCTTCCTGTTTGTCATTTTAATGTTCATCGGTGCATCGTCGGGATCATGTGGCGGTGGAATTAAAACCAGTACATTTGGAATTTTAATTGCGTTTTTAGTTGCCAAATTTAAAAATCAAACAGATGTCAATTTTTTTAAACGCCGAATTTCTAATGATATTATCGCTCGAACCGTATCAATTACTTTCTTTTCGATTGTTGTTATCAGCATTTTCACATTAGTTTTACTCATGAGTGAGGTCGGTGAAATTTCTCATCAGCAAAGCCGAAGTATGTTTCTGGAAATATTATTTGAGGTAGTTTCTGCATTTGGCACTGTGGGATTGTCAACCGGGATTACCGCCACATTATCATTCATTGGTAAAATACTTGTAAGCATGCTTATGTTTATCGGACGCCTTGGTCCGCTGACATTAGCGCTGGCGATTGGGGGACGGGAGCAATTACCATACAGATATCCAAAGGAAAATTTATTAGTTGGTTAACAGAATTAGTTCACTGAGTACAGCGTTTCACACTCAGGAAGTGTAAAAGCACGAAGTTTTATTTAAATTTTTTTTCATCGGAGTAAGTAATTATATGCGCAAATTCGCTATTATCGGAATGAGCAGTTTTGGGTTTTATCTTTCAAAATTTTTATCCGAACGAAATCATAAAGTTATGGCTATTGATAATGACGAAGCAATGGTTGAGCAGATTAAAATGTTTGTGGACAAAGCCGTCATTGCTGATGCTACAAAAAAAGAAACACTCGAAAATTTAAACATCAGCGATTTCGATGTGGTGGTGGTAAGTTTAGGGGGTAAAATTGATGCCAGTATTCTGGTTACATTATATCTGAAAGAGTTACACGTCAAAGAAATTATTGCAAAGGCAGTCACCGAAGACCATGGGCGTATTCTTGACCGGATTGGTGCAACCTCAGTTATTTTTCCGGAAAAAGATATGGCCTATCGAGTTGCCCGCAGTATTTCCAACGAAAATGTGCTCGATGTAATACCACTTAGCAAAGATATTAGTGTGCTTGAGTTTGGACCACCGCCGCGATTTCTCGGTAAAACGTTAACCGAATTGAACGTACGGCAAAAATATAATATTCAAATCGTATTAATAAAAGAAGTCATTCCGGATAATGAAATGATAATACCTACACCGGATCATATCATTAAAGAAAGTGATATTCTTATGGGAGTTGGTAAAAATTCGGATTTCCAAAAATTGCTAAATGAGAAAATATAACAAGGAGTTGAACTCATGCTGAATGGCGATATTGCCAGAATGAATGGTTATGATGATTTTGATGAGTTGATTATTCCCAAAGAATTATCGATTCTTCCTTTACGAGATGCTGTAATTTATCCATCGATGGTGTCACCGCTCATCATCGCCCGGCCGAGATCCATCGAATTGATTGAAGATGTGATGGAAGGATCACGAATTGTTGGACTGATTGCACAGAAATCAGGTGATATAGAAGACCCACAGACTTCAGATATTTATCGATATGGTGTTGCAGCAAATGTTCTTAAAATGCTTAAATTTCCTGATGGAAGTTTGCGTGTATTGATTCAGGGATTAATGCGATTTAAAGTGTTGCGGTTTTCCCAGAAAGAACCGTACTTCCGGGCGCGGATTAAACTCCTGCAGGATATTGAAGAAGAAACAGTCGAGGTGAAAGCATTAGCAAGTAACATCACAAATCAATTTCAACGAATCATTGCATTGGTTCCCAATTTACCGGATGAATTGCAAATTGCAGTAATGAATATGAAATTCCCGGGCAAACTTGCTGATTTGCTCGCATCAAATTTAAATCTTTCATTACCGGAAAAACAGGAAATTCTTGAATCTTTGAACGTAAAACGTCGCCTGGAAAACCTGACCGTTCTCATCAGCCGGGAACTGGAAGTGCTGGAAATGGGCACAAAAATTCAGAATAAAGTGCAATTGGAGCTTGGCAAAAATCAACGGGAATTTTTCCTGCGAGAACAGCTACGAGCTATCCATAATGAATTGGGAGAAGGCGACGACCGGCTTACTGAATTGAATGAGTTGCACGACAAAATCGCGAAGGCTAAAATGTCGACACGCGCTGAAGAAGAAGCCTATCGTGAATTGGATCGGTTGTCTAAGATGCCTCCGGGGGCGGCTGAATATACCGTATCACGTACCTACATTGACTGGTTAATCAGTCTGCCATGGTCGATTTCCACAGAAGACAATTTGGATATTGCGCAGGCGGAAAAAATTCTCAATGATGATCATTATAACTTAATTAAGGTAAAAGAACGAATATTGGAATATCTAGCTGTTCGGAAACTTAAACACGATATGAAAGGCCCGATACTCTGTTTCGTTGGCCCTCCGGGTGTTGGGAAAACATCTCTCGGGCGCTCGATTGCCAGGTCGTTAGGACGAAAATTTATCCGCAATTCGTTAGGCGGCGTTCACGATGAAGCGGAAATCCGTGGACATCGCCGAACGTACATCGGATCGCTACCCGGCCGAATTGTGCAAGGGATTAAGAATGCCGGTTCGAATAATCCGGTATTCATGCTTGATGAGGTTGATAAAATCGGACAGGATTTTCGAGGCGACCCGGCGTCGGCATTGCTTGAGGTGTTGGACCCCGAACAAAACTATGAGTTTTCCGATCATTATTTGGATGTACCGTTTGATTTATCCAAAGTGCTTTTTATAACTACCGCGAATTACACGGATCCGATTCCGCCGGCCCTGCTTGACCGAATGGAAATTTTGGAATTGCCAGGGTACACAGAAGAGGAGAAGATATCCATCGCCATGAAATATCTCATTCCCAAACAAAGGAAAGAGCACGGATTAACGGCGCAGTTAATCTCATTCCAGAAAACCGCGTTAAAAACAATCATTGCTGAATATACGCATGAGGCCGGGCTTCGAAATTTAGAGCGCGAGATAGCCTCGGTCTGCAGGAAAGTTGCTAAAGAAGTTGCTAAAGGGAATAAGGAAAAAATACTTATCACGCCTGAAAAAATTAATGAATATTTGGGCCCGCCAAAATATTTTTCAGAGTTGGCGGAACGAACAGATATCCCCGGTGTAGCAATCGGGCTGGCGTGGACTCCTGCCGGTGGTGATATTTTATTTATCGAAAGCAGCGCGATGCCTGGCAGCAAAGGACTTTCCCTGACGGGACAATTAGGGGATGTCATGAAAGAATCGGCTCAAGCAGCGTTGTCACTCGTCCGGGCAAAAGCTGATGAGTTAAAAATTCCCCGTACATATTTTGACAGGCATGATATTCATCTCCATGTTCCATCGGGAGGCATTCCCAAGGATGGCCCATCGGCCGGAATTACGATGGTCACATCGCTGGTGTCGCTGATTACCAAACGACCGGTTAAGAATAACATCGCCATGACCGGAGAAATTACCTTGCGCGGAAAAGTATTACCGATTGGTGGAGTGAAAGAAAAAATTCTTGCTGCACGGCGCGCTGGTATTAAAGAAGTGATTTTGCCTAAACGTAATGAAAACGATTTGGTGGAAGTCGCTGAAATTGTGAAAAAGGCGCTCACATTTCATTATGTGGAAGAAATTGATGAAGTGTTGGAACTGGCGCTGAAAAAACGCGCGCGACGGAAAAAATAATCGAAATTTAAATCCCACTGAGCACAAGCCAGTGGGATTTTTTATAGTAGGAAGATTAGGTCTACTTTGTCTGATTATAATTTTTAATGATTATGTATATAACTCAGATACTATGTTCAGAACTGAGGCCTGAGCTTGTCGAAGGCAACATAACCATCAAATGTTGAAAAGATACTTTTTTTAGTATCCTTTCAAAAAATTAGGGGAAACTTAACATTGTTGTTCATGCTTCGACTCCGCTTAGCATGAAGCTACGCTGGCACTTCACACTGAACCCTTCATCAAGCTCAGGATAAACTCCGTCGAAGTGTGATAACTCGTTAAATTTCAACTAATCGTTGTTTTAACTGGTCGTTCATATATGCAATTATGAATACAGGTACCTATCCCAACGGATTTTGCTTTAACAACATTTTCGCATATTGCGCGCGTTTGTATGCCCATGGATCGTTACTTTTCATTCGGCTCAATTTCCCGACAAAATCATCAACAGATGCATAACCTTTGTCGTCCATCCATTGATTGATCTCGTTCAAAAGAGTGGAAATATAATCAATTTTATGTTTATAAAGTGTGCTGACAACCTGCACGCAATTTGCGCCGGCTAACAGCATTTTAATGACATCGGCGCCAGTGTAGATACCACTGGATGCGCAAATACTACTATTGGTCACGCCATACAACAACCCGGCAAACCGTAGTGGCAGGCGATGATCCTTTTCATCACTTAATGTCATTGAAAAAACCTGCTTCTCATTGAATGCATCGATTTCAGGTTGGAAGAGCTGATTAAAAATAACAATCGCGTCTGCACCAGCGACATCCAAACGGGCTATAAAATGAAGTGGATTCGTGTAAAAATGACTTAATTTTACGGAAACAGGAATAGATACGGCTGATTTTACTGATTCAAGGATATCAATTTGTGAATCTTCAATTTCAGCGGCGGACATATGATTGGTTGTGGGAATCGAATAAAAATTTAATTCCAACCCATCGACACCTGTTTCCGATAAGCGCTGAGCATATTCAACCCATGTCTCTTTGTTAACAGCGTTCAAGCTGGCGATAATCGGAATCGAAACAGCATCTTTGGCCTTACGCACCCACATCAAATGTTCCGCAGGGCCGGCATGTTCCAACCTGGGAAATATACTTGTCATTTCAGCATGTAGTTCATCGTTTTTATGCAATTCTTCTTCGAATTTATAAATTTCAAGTTGAATTTGCTCTTCGAATAATGATTTGATAACCAACGCACCTGCTCCGGCGGCTTCAATCGATTCAATTTTTTTTATGTTTGCTGTCAGATCGCTTGCACCCGCTATGATCGGGTTTTTTAATTCGAGACCCATGTAAGTAGTTTTTAAGTCGGCCATGCTTCTCTCCTTTTTTGACATATATTGATTATATAAGACTCCTTAAGTACTATTTGTATAACTCCGTAAAATAATAGATGTTTCGTAAATTGGGGGCTTATATATATCATTTTGGAACCAATGGGTACATACTAATGAAATTTCACAATGTATTTAGCTTAGTCGAATTTGACGAATTAAAAGCAGCGGTCATCGATGCATCGTCGATAATCTATTTGTCCAAGCTAAGAATGGCAGATGAATTGACAAATTATATTAGCTTGTATACAACATCGCAAATAGTGGTAGAAGCTAACCTTCCTCTTGCCGGAATGGAAATTGTAGTTGTTACTGAAAACAATTTTTCGAATGATGAAAACTTAATTAAATTTGCAAATGAAAAGCAATTGCCAATCATTTCGGATGACAGAAAAGTTTTATTAACCGCACAAAAGTTAAACTTGCGATATTATAACAGTCTGATGATGTTGCTTTTTTTAGTATACAAAAGAGTAATACAATTGGAAACGTTCAATGTTTTGGAAAAAAAATTGTCAGCGATTGCCTATTATAGCGATGATGTTATTAAATTTGGTAAGAAAGTTTTACACGAAATCATGAATCAATTAACTCTTTAGTATTAAAACTCAAGGCTATTAAGATCAGGTGGCTTGTCATTTTAAGTCAGCGTTTTTGCTGATGAAGAATCTCATATCGTAACCTTTCGTGGTCAGAGATTCTTCACTCCGCGCCGTTTCGTTCAAAATGACGACTAATTCACTTAACCTAATGACATTGAATTTAAAACTTATTATATCCGAAACTTTCACTTGATTTTAGGAGGTTATTAATTTATATTTCATGACATAAATGAAATATGTAAATAATGAAAATTACTATTAATTTTATTTTGGTGGATTTCCATCATGAAGCCGTCGAAACGGCTTTTGCATCAATTCCATTGTAATATCACCAGGCTTAAGCCTTGAGCTTTTACAAAAAAGCTATTTTAGCCGCTTCAGCGGCTTCTCTAAGATAAATAAAAATTAAGTCAATTCACTAATTTACCAAAGTAGAATTAACCAATAATAGGAATAAATATTCTATATTCTTTAAACCTGTTTTGAGTCCCCGTAAAGCATCCTGAACTTCTCCAGCTTATTTGTTAGTTTCAAGCAAACTGATTTGTAAAACTGTACTCCAAAAATATTAGAAAATAGGGATTTGATGAAACTGAATGAAGTTTTGTTAAAGATTTCAAAAAAAAATTATGCAAAAGCAATATTTCACTTGATATACTATCATCATATCAAATAATCGGGAAAATGATTTGGAGGATTGAAATGGTACGCGGAATTAAGCTTCCTATAATAATTGTGATTGCATTCCTATATTTGTCCAATTTATATGGACAAGAAATGAAGAATGTAACAATTGCCGTTGTGCTCGATGGGCCGACAACAAATCAACAAATGATGTTGGAATCCATTGAACATGAGATAAAAGATCTGACTAGGGGTGAATTTAATGTGCAATTTCCGAAAGACAAACAAATACTTGGGGATTGGACATTGCCAGGGATTAATAAAGCGATTGACAAATTGCTTGCTGATCGAACTGTGGACATTATTATAACCATGGGAATTATTGGCAGCATGGATGTATGTTCGCGCCAATTGCTTCCTAAGCCTGTTATTGCTCCGTATATTTTGGATACGAAACTCCAGGATATCCCTGTAAATAACGGAAAGAGTGGGATAAAAAATCTGAATTATGTAAGTGTGCCGGCAACGTTGGAGCGTGACTTAACCATATTTTATGAAGTCGTTCCTTTCCATAAATTAGCAATCTTTATCAACCAGGCGCTTATCAACAGCTTTCCTACAATTACGAATCGTGCAGAGACGATGGTCGGTGAAATGGGCTATAAAGCGCAAGTGGTTGGCGTTGAACATGATATTCATGCTGTCATGAAGCAAATCGATACCGATGTCGATGCTGTATATGTGCTGCCACAACCTCAGCTATCACAAAATGAATTTTCTGTACTTGTCACCGAGCTTAAAAATCGAAAATTGCCGAGTTTCTCCTTTATCGGTGAGTCGGAAGTTACTGAGGGTATCCTGGCTGGTTTGTATAAAGATGTCATAAGCAGAACCTCGCGGCGTGTGGCGCTGAATGTACAGCGAATTTTGCTGGGTGAAACGCCGGAATCGATTCCGGTGGCAATTTCACTTAAGCAGCAATTGACAATCAATGAAGCCACCTCCCGGGCAATTGGTGTGTTCCCATCATGGGCTGTGATGACAGAAGCAGAAATGGTTGGAAGAGAGCAACGTGAAGATCAGCGGAAGTTAACGCTGCGTCAGGCAGTGGATGAAGCGATTGTCGCAAATTTGGAACTGGCAGCTCAAGATCAGGCGGTTGCGGCCGGTGAACAGACAATAAAATCGGCACAGGCCAATTTATTACCTTCGCTGAATTTATCCGGCACATATGTGGTAATCGATGATGATTTGGCAAAAAGCAGTCTGGGACAACAGGCGGAACGAACGCTTACCGGAAATGTAACCGCCACACAGATCATCTACTCAGAACATGCTATGGCGAATCTTGCGATTCAGAAAAAGCTGCAGGAAAAACGCACAATGGATCGCGCCCAGATCATGCTGGATGTGACCAAAGCCAGTGCTACTGCGTATCTGAATGTTCTCCGCATGAAGACATATGAACGGATTCAACAAGAGAATCTGACCCGAACACGACAAAATATTGAGCTGGCGCGTGTCAGGGAGGTTATCGGCAGCGCGGGGCCGGCGGAAGTTTATCGATGGGAAAGTGAAATTGCCATCAACCGGAGCAATGTCATCACTGTGAATGCACAACGTAATCTGGCAGAGATAGAATTGAATCGAATTCGGAATCGACCGGCGGAAGAAAGCTTCAGCACGCAGGATGTCGATTTGACCGATTCAATGTTGATTACTTCAAAGCCGAAACTTTATAGTTATATCGAAAATTTGCAGGCATTTAAAATATTCCGAAAGTTCATGGTTGAACGGGCCTTTAAAAATTCACCGGAATTATCGGGATTGGATGCGGCAATTGCAGTCCAACAACGCGTGCTTCGTTCGGCAACAAATCAATTTTGGTCACCCACAATTGCTTTGCAAGGCCAGTTTAGTAGTATTTTATCTCGTGAAGGCGCAGGCAAAGACGCCAATTTTATGGTGCCTCCGGATATTCAATCAAAACTGGAAGAAAAATTGGAGATTACAGTACCGAGCATTGTTTCCATCCCTGAGCCTGCGGATAAAAACTGGACGCTTGGCTTGAATCTGTCATTTCCACTTTTTGAAGGAGGAGCCAGGTTTGCCGCACGTCAACAAGCTCAGTTAGAGTTGAATCAACTACAAATACAACGCGATGCGGTTGCGGAGCGCATCGAACAACGGATTCGTTCTGCAATGCATTTGGCGGGCGCTTCATTGGCATCAATTAAGCAGGCGCGATTTGCATCGGATGCAGCGCACAAATCACTTGAAGTGGTGCAGAATTCATATTCACAGGGACTGGTAAATATTACCGTTCTGCTTGACGCTCAATATGCAGCGTTATCAACAGATTTAGCAGCCGCGAATTCAGTTTATAATTTCCTGATCGATTTAATGGAAGTTGAACGGGCGGTTGGTGGATTTACGTTCTTTTTAACGAATAAAGAGCGTGAAGCATTTTTTCATGATATTGATACCTATTTTGAAAATTGTGGGATGACATTCAATTGATTTTGAAAAGAAAGGGCAGCTTTCAGCTATCAGCGAATTAGTCAGGGAAGATTGAATGCTCATTACTCAATTAGTAACTGAGAAATTATTTTCTGACATTTTTTGGCAGAAAATGTTAAAACATATTTTAGACAGGATTTCACGGATTCACAG
>JAFGDW010000376.1 GCA_016931935.1 Candidatus Zhuqueibacterota bacterium
ATTTGTATAATCTCTTCCTCTAAGAAATCCTGTTCATCCTGTTATCCTGTCTAATTTTTTTAATTCTGGTTTATCCAGGTTAGGATATAAAATTAATTCCACCTATCAACGGATAAATCATAGATTGTTTAACGAACTGAAATTTTAAAAGCTGTCGGCTGATTGCTGATAACCAATCGCTCAATTTAGGTAACACTAAAAACTGCTGATCTTTTCATATATCTTAGCGCGGCAAAGCCGCAAGTGAAACGTCAAACGTGAAACGTCAGACGAAAACAAAGCTGTTTATTCCTTTTTTGTTTGGCATTTCACTTTTATGTTTCACCTTGTCTAAAATGTCATGATTCAATATATTTTTCGGCAGCTTTAATCGGAAGCTTAGGAATAAATATTGTAAAGAACACGGGTGTATAAAGTACGATGATCGCTAAAATTAACCAACCCAATGTCGCCGCATCCTGGCCGGAAAACACGCCCTTGATAAAGTAGCCGGCTATTAAAAGTATACCAGCGATATTATGTATTTTTATGGTAAGCATGTTGGCTGGTGCTAATTCTTCTGGATTATCGTAATGCTTGTTGGCGATCGGAATAGCATTCCGTAACCAGGGCAGCGTTAACAGCGCAAGGTAACTCCAGTAACTAGCCGATCCGAAAACTGGCGTAAGTAGAATAATAATAAATGCGATAATCATACCAGCGGTGTACAACTTCACACCGGTTGCTTTTCCCATTATAACCACCAGTGTACATTTGTTACCTTCCCGATCCTGTGCCTCGTCTGGAATTTCATTAATAGTGATCATCGAAAACATCATAAAACCAAGTGGTAGAAGCATCCAGAAAGCTTCCCAACTAAACTGCTGTGCCTGAACATAATAAGCGCCCAGGCCGATCGTGAGGCTAAAATTAATCAATTGAGATAACTCACCAAAGCCATGGTAGCCATATCGAATTGGTGGAGCTGTGTAAAAATATGCACTGGCCATACCGAATAATCCTAAAAGAAGTACTACCCAGCCACGTGAATATGTCAGATATAGGCCAATTATTATTGTAATGATATATAAACTCATCAAGACAATGTACATCTGCCGTGGTTTAATCAATCCAGTCGTGAGTGTGCCACTTCCACCTGAATACGGGTTTTTTTCACGATTTTTTGCCCGATCCACGGAATTGGTATAATCGAAATAATCATCGGTCATATTTAACGCAACATGATTGAATGTAACGCCGATGACTGTCAATAAAAAGAGACCGGGGTGAAATGTTCCTGTTGTTGTCCAAGCAATTATACTACCAAGTACGGCAGGGATAATACTTGGCGGAACAAAATGGAACCGGCATGCTTGCCACCATACTGCAATTGATTTATTCATAAATGGCCTCATGATCTATTTTTACATTTATTGTAGAGTTAGGTTAATAAAAAATCTCGGGAAACATATTTTAACAAAATATTCACAAAATATCAAGTTATTTTTTTATTGATTGCTGCACTTGTGTTTCATTATTAATCCTCAAAAAATTGGATTTGTGAAAATTGAAATTACATGACAATTCATGATATTACGAATTACAGAATGTTAGCTTATTCCATCATTTAATTCAAATTCACCTGTTAAAAAGGCGTAAAGAAATTAACAAAGGGTGTCGATACTTGAATAGTTCCGAACTAAAATACGATATATGGAGATATTCAATATGAAAAAAATTGGGCTTTTAATTGTGCTGCTCATTCTCAATTTACAATGCAAGGACCCGGAGCAGCAAGCGCAGGAGATATATGAAAAAGCGAAAACGATGGAATTGGAAGATGATAAAATTCTGGAAGCACTTAAGCTTTATGATTCACTCGTGGAATTTAAGGATACTCAGGTATATGCAAAAGTTCAGCACGAATTACTACTAAAAGGTTACAATATTGGTAGTTGCTTGTCATCGTGGACGTGCAAAGAAATGATAAGGATGGAAAACAGAGTCTTTGAATTGAGAGATGAACTCAAGCGATTTCCAAATCAAAATGAAGTGGAAAAATTTAATGATGCCTGGGGGAAGCCGATGGATTTAGTGCTTAATCCTAAAAAAAATATTGATTTTTACATTTACACACCAGGTCCGGATGGCATCGATAGCACCGAAGACGACCTTGTTCTTGCATATCGTGAAAAGTATGAACAGGAAGCGGCTGAAGCCGGAAAGAATAAAAGCGAATTGTCAATTGGGCTGGATGATCTGGCTGCATATAAAGGAGGCGATGCTGCTGCTGAGTTGAAAGGTACTTTAAAAGAGCTTGAAAAATTTAATAGTACAAATCCCCAATTTAGTGAACAGAAATTAAGCCTTGAAGATATTGGCGAACCCAAAAAACAGAAATGAGAAATTACGGAATGATGAAGGGCTGAGGTAGGTTTCTATGGATTTCTTTACTTTAATCGGAATAATTGCTGGATTAGGTTTCATCACCGGATCGATATTGATGAGCACATCAATTATGACTTTCGTCGATCTGCCGAGTTTATTGATCGTTGGTGGAGGAACAATCGCTTCGACATTTATATCATTTTCCGGTAGCAGCATTATGGCCGCAATGAAAGATATGGTAACCGTCATGTTCAAACATAAAATTATTTATATGAAGACAATTGATGAAATTGTTGACCTTGCCCAACGTGCACTAAAAGAAGGTATGCTCGGCATCGAAAAAGTAAAGGTGCAAAGTACATTGATGCAGCGGGGAATTATACTGTTAACATCAGGCATAAATCCCGATAAAATTCATCGGGCGCTTACGATAGAGAAACAAGCACAGATCGATCGAGCAATGGAATCACAAGCCATTCTGGAGAAAATGGGGGACTTTTCACCAGCATGGGGAATGGTCGGTACGTTAATCGGTCTTGTAATTATGATGCTCAATATTAGTGATCCTTCATCGATTGGCCCCTCGATGGCGGTTGCTTTGTTAACAACGTTCTATGGCGCCGTTCTCGCAAATTTGTTTTTCTTGCCGGCCTCTACCAAAATACAGCAACGCGCTACAAAGAATGAACTTCATCATGATCTGATAATAGAAGGCATTCTCTCTATTGCCCACAAAGAAAATCCACGTATGATAAAAGAAAAACTTGTCGGCTTTCTGACTGGCGAAGCAGCCAAGGCAGATTCGAATGAAGGCGGCGATGGCAAAGCGGGCAAAGCGGGCAAAGCGGGCAAAGCGGCTCCGGCGAAGAAAAAGTAGCGAGCAGTTCTATGGCTGAAAAAAAAGTATCAAAAGGATCACCCAAATGGATGGCGACGTTCGCTGATATGTCCACCTTGTTGATGACCTTTTTTGTTTTAATGCTATCATTTGCAAATATTGATGTCCAGAAATTTCGTGATTTGCTTGGTTCGGTACAAAATGCTTTTGGCGTCCAAACCCATAAACGGGGACAGTATCAAGCCGTCACAAATGAACAGAATTCCCAACAACTTGCTGCTGTTGAACAGCAACAGAAACAAGACATGGCAGCGCAGTTGGAACAAACAATGCAGGAATTACAGGAAACTGAAAATGCTGATGTCAGCGTTGGCGAGAATAGTATCCGAATTCGAATAAAAGGGCAATTAATGTTCGAACTGGGCAAAGCAACCCTGCTTGAAGGCGCATACGAGCTTCTGGACGGGATTGTGACGGCAATGCAAAATTATGATTATTATCTTTTGGTTGAAGGACATACGGATTCGTTGAAAATTTCAACGTTCTGTTTTCCCTCCAACTGGGAACTTTCCGGTGCTCGTGCTTCGGCCGTGGTACGATATCTGATCGAAAAAGGTATTGAACCACGTCGTTTGTCAGGAATTGGCCATGCTTATAATTATCCCATTGCCAGCAATAAAACACCTGAAGGCAGAGAACTGAACCGTCGCGTGGAGTTTATTTTTACACGCACACCATTCCGAAATTTAATCGAGTAGGTGCACCAATTACCTGTTTACTAGGAAAAATGGTTCCACTACTAGGAAAAGAGTTCCTGCTAAAATGACATTTTCCTAACAAGTATTTTAAAATAATAATGTGATCAAATTTTATTTTTAACGAAAAGATTAATAAAAATATAAAGATAAAACATGGTTATTATTTTGTATTAAAAAAAATAAGGAGATGGCATAGTCGTTGCAAAATATTGAGTGATTTGTTACTGAAACGATTTTCAAATAATGGTCAAAGTGAGTATCGAAAAATCGATCCCTTTCCTGAAAGCCCGTGAGCACTAAAAATCAAAGTATGGAGAGAAGAAATGAAGAATGAAACGGAAATGATGTGGGAAAGTTATTCTGAGACCCGATCACCACAGGTGAAAGAACAGTTAATTCTGCAGTATTTGCCAATTGTGAAGTATGTTGCCAGTCGGATGCTTATGACATTGCCATCATCTGTTGAGTATAACGATCTCGTGAGCGCCGGAGTCGTTGGTCTTATTGGCTCGATGGATCGTTTTGATGTAAATCAGGGAGTGAAGTTTGAAACATTTGTCTTGCCGCGGATAAAAGGTGCCATTCTGGATGAACTTCGAATTTTGGATTGGGCGCCGCGTTCATTACGCGCTAAAGCCCGCAAGCTGGATAAGGCGGTGGGCGAACTGGAGAAAGAATTGGGACGATCTGTCACAGATGTTGAGGTTGCTGATTGGCTGGATATGGATTATGATGAGTATAATTGCATTCAGAACGAAGTTAATTCTGCCGCGTTACTTTCACTTGATGGCGCTATTAGTGATGAAACCGAAGGCAGCTCCTGCATGTACGATATTGTAGAAAATACGCTCGTTGAAAATCCGCTTAAAAACATTGAAAATCGTGAATTGAAAAAAGTACTGCTCGATGTGATCGATATTTTAGCCGAGCAAGAGAAACTTGTCATTTCGTTGTACTATTATGAAGAGTTAACCCTGCGAGAAATTGGTCAGGTGATGAATATTACTGAATCTCGTGTTTCCCAGATTCATACTAAAGCCATCTCTAATTTGAAATATAAATTAGTTGATGAATTATTAGCCTGATCACTGAATTTCTAAAATGCAATGCTTCAAAAATTTTAGTTTAGTAATAGAAATTTAGGTCGTATTTCTAAATTGCATTAAAACACCATAAAGAGCAGGGGAAGTAATCCGAAGGAAAGTTACACTCTTCGTATTCACCCTTGGTGAGCTGCAATTTCCCTCAGCTTTTACCTGCCTTTTCCCTTTTTTTTATTTTTTCCCTTCGACATTTTTCGTCAATCATGTATCGTTAAAGACCTTAGCATATTTGTTTCTATCTCGAAATTCTGTTATGCTGGTCCAGGTACAATTTATCTTAGCAGATATCGGTGCATTCTGCAGGTACCTTAGAGCTTAATCCTGAATAAATTGGCATCATATGCTTTACAATTCTTGATCCAAAACGTCAGCACCTATAAATATGAAATGCTATACATGACTGCTTCAGAAATACCCAACAGGTTTTATAGTTAGTGACAAATTCGGAGTTTAATGCTTTGTGTATTGCATATAAAGAAGTATCAGCAGCGCAAAAAGCACTGTACTCTGCAATTGTTGGATTAATAGGCGGTGGATCAAATAAATCATTTATAAGAAAATTGCCATGGAAACATCATCAGTAACAAAAATATTAGTGGTTGAAGATAGCGCTGCCCAGCGTATGATGCTCAAGTTAACTTTAGAGCTGGAATCGTTTCAGGTTATCACAGCAAATAATGGTATTGATGGCGTCAACAAAGCGTTCGCGCTTCAACCGGACTTAATTATTTCAGATGTGGTGATGCCGGAACTCAACGGATACCAGCTCTGCCACCTGTTAAAACACGATCCGGCAACTCAGCATATTCCAATCATCTTATTGTCTAACATTGATAAAAAGAAAAATGAATTTTGGGCTGTTGAATCAGGTGCTAATGCCTTTATCTCCAAATCCACCCGGCAGGATATTTTAGTTGCTAAAGTACGGGAACTGCTGGCAGAGAATCCACGTGTGGATCGACAGTCAACGGATGGACAAATTGGGGTGTTCGAGCAGGAAAGTGTTGCATCGCAGATTAATCACATCCTCGATAAATTGTTGTTTGAATCTACCGTATCAAACCGCATTCGTGAAACTGTAAAATTTATTCATGATCCTCCAACATTAATTCAGCAATTTTTCTTGTTATTAAATCAGTTGCTGAATTACACGGTTGCTGGTGTTGTTATTGAGCAGCCGAAGCAAACATATATCTACAATCATATTGCAAAAACATGTAACAGTAATCATTTTGAACAAATCAGGCAAGATGTTATCAATGAGCTTGATGAAAATTACCAAAAGAACAAAATCAAGACAAACAAGTGGGGTGAACAACTGCTAGTCGAGCAGGATACTCCGCTATTAATCACCAAAATCTACATACCATTGGAGATGCACGAACAAACCCATGGCTGGCTGTTTTTGTATGATGATGCATCCACCGTGTACTCTGCTGAAACTGACCAGATGCTGCGGACAATTTCTAAAGAATTATCCATGCTTCTCCAATATGTATTGCAACTGGAAGCCAATGAATCGATTAAAGCGGATTTTACTTCTATGATCGTTCATGATTTGCGATCACCTATGACCGGCATATTCGGACTGCTAAAATTACTCCAGGAAGGCCGAATCGGCGACGTAAACGATAAGCAGAAAGAAATTCTGGGACAAATACTGGGCACAATAAATAAACTGCTGACATTGGTAAGTGATGTTCTGGATCTTTCAAAAATAGAAGCCGGACGCCTGGAAATTCATCCCCAACCGGTATCGTTACATGATATTGTCAACCTGGTTATACGAAATGTGCAGGTGTTGGCAGACGAAAAGGATATTGATATTGTGAATACCTATTCACCAACGGCATCACCCGTGATTGCTGATATGTTACGTATTGAACAAGTATTTATGAATTTGTTGTCCAATGCAATCAAGTATTCACGTGCTGGAGGGCTTATTACTGTGGGTAATGCTGTCGTTGATGAAGATTCGGTATCACCCAAAATGAAAATATGGGTGAAGGATAAAGGAGTTGGCATTTCGGAGACCGATTTGCCACACCTGTTTGAAAAATATCAGCAAGCAGGGAATGCCCGACAGTATCGCAAAAAAGGAACCGGACTCGGTTTGGTCATTTGTAAAATGGTAATTCAGGCACATGGAGGTGAGATATGGGCTGAAAGTGAAGAAAACGTCGGTAGTACATTTTATTTTACTTTACCAATGGCAGAAGAAATTCATTCGGTGGTTCAGCAAGTAAATTCTACCGAAGGTTTGGCTCATGAACAGGGCTAATTGACTATTTGATAATAGTGTTTGAGTTTTAACCGTCGATTAAGGTGGGCGAAATAAATTTATGTATGGGAATTGTTTGGACACTCTTGGTACTGCAATACCAACGACAGCCATAACCAGCAACATGCTACGGCGACATATCGGATGAATTACACTAGTTTGCGGACAGACTATTAGTGACTCGAATTTACAGATGAGCGTTTATGATGGTGGAAAAGAAGAACGGAAAATTGAAAAGGGACATGTAACCGTAGTTTACTAAAACATTCACCCTTCTCCATCCTCCGTTTTACATTTCATTTTGACCACGAAAAAGTCTCAGCCTGCCGCAAGAAGCGATTCCTGACGTTAAGTTCATGAACCATTTATAATAATGGTGAAATTGATTTAATTTATATGCCCATTGATGTAACAACACAAATCGGGTAATGCAAAACTGCTTTTGGCAGAATGGAAAGCACTGTTGCGCTTTGTCGAATTATCCTTGTATGCACTGGTTTACTCTTCCTGTGGCGCCTCGGTGCATCTAAAGATTTTCTAAAATTGGGCGAACATACTGGTAGAGCTATCTGATTTAAACGCTGTCGAATTCAGCATAGTATTCTGTGAAGGTTGTGGAGGCATATATGAATAACATTCTGCTTGTTGAGGATGAACCTGACATACTAAACATCTTTTCCGAACAGCTAACACGTTGGGGTTACAATCCCATCGTCGCAGATAACGGTGAAAAGGGAATTGCCAAATATCAGGAATCCCCAATCGACCTGGTTATTACCGATATTAAAATGCCTTCCCTGGATGGAACAACACTATTAAAACGCATCAAGGAAATCGATCGCGATGCTGTTGTTATTATGGTCACCGGCTATCCATCAATTGATTCGGCTGTGTTGTGCATGAAGGATGGGGCGTTTGATTATCTGGTAAAACCAATTAATATAGATGAATTGAAAATTAAAATTGAAAAGGGTCTGGAAAAGAAACAATTGCTAAAGACGATTTCTCTATGGAAAGGAGTCAACTGGTCGTTGATCGTATCGATTCCGATTTGGTTGATTTTAGGAATAATTTTAGCAAAAATACTTTAGGAAAACGAAGACAGGCCGAAATAGACAGTTCAGGAGAAGGATAAGGAAAGGAAGACAATGTACGAGTATGACGGCATAGATTTCAATCAAATGGGGGACACAAGTGTTGAAACACTAGAGACTGAACAGGCAACAACGGCAATATATGAAGATATTCTGGCAATTGTTAAAAGCGCTGTGGACTTCAATTCTGCCAGCCTGTTATTGTTGAGTAAAAAGAAAAAATTACAAACCGTCGCGCAATTTGGAGAAGGATGTAATTTCATTAACTCCATGCGTTTTAAAATGGGTAATGGATTGTCGGCATGGCTGGCGCAGCGAAAACGAACGATTTGTTTGTCGGATATTCATCGGGGCGCGCGTCATGGACACAATCCGATCCGATCATTTGTCGCTGCCCCGATTCTCTTTCAGGAGAATGTAATTGGAATCCTGAACCTGGCGCACATTTTACCGAATGCGTTTGGGCCTGAAGAAGTGGAAACAATCGAAGAATTGCTTACTTCGATCGCTCCCAGAATTAACAGTCTGATGAGTAATGAATCATGAACGAGCGGGTCGACAAGGGGACCGTTTTACTCATTGATGATGAGCAGGTTGTTCATCAATACATCGCTAAAGCCCTGGTAGCGGCTTCCTATAAAATGCTATCGGCCTATAGTGGGGCTCAGGGCATTCGCATGATCGATGAACATAAACCGGATGCAATTCTACTCGATTACATGATGCCGGAAATGAATGGCTACGAGGTTTACGAACAAATCGTTCAGCATGAAGATCGGTCATCAATTCCAACAGTCATTTTAACGGCAGTGGATGAGAAGGAAGAAATAAAAGATGAGTTGCTTAAGAAAGGTTTGTCCGCCTACCTGGAAAAACCGTTCGGACATCGAGAGCTGATCAACATCATCGAAAATATTGTTGTTACGAATCGAATTCAGTTAAAAAATAAACAATTACACAAGGCAATCAAAGATACAAATGACTTTTTAGAGAATCTGATACATAGCTCACCCGATGCAATTATTACACTGGATATGAAAGGAGGGATCACATCATTCAGTTCCGGTGCAGAAAAAATGTTCGGTTTTCCGGCTAAAGATATTGTTGGATCTACATTTGTCAATTATTTGGTCGCAGAACCAGAGTTTGTGGATTTGTGGGGTGAGCTGATAATTAAAAATCAAATTATTAACTATGAAACCGAATTTCTGGCAGCAGGAGAGAGACAAATACCAGTGAATTTTTCACTGTCGATGTTGAAGAACAAACAGAACGAGAATATTGGAGTGTTGGCAATAGGAAAAGATCTGTCAGAGATTAAAAAGTTGGAAAGGGAATTAATCGAAAAAGAAAAACTGGCATTATTAATGGAAACCACTGTTGCCATTAATCACGAAATTAACAATCCGTTGACGCCTGTTTTGGGTAATATACAGCTAATTTTGGACAGACAGACTGAATTACCTGATTGGGTGAAAACGAAGTTACACGTTATTGAAAAAAACGCTTGGCGCATTCAGCAGATCGTTCAAAAATTGAATAAGATTACGCAGCCGGTAAGGAAAAAATACTGCGGGGAAACCCAGATGCTGGATATCGAACGCTCGTAAGCTGAACGCCGTAGGGTCAGAAACTAAGGAGATGATAATGGAATTTCTGCTATTTCGAATGCTGAGACTGATTGACCGCGAAATAAACCTCTATGAAAAATTATACAATTGCTTGCAAAAGCAACACGACAACATCGTGGAGGGTAACGTACTCGACCTGATGGTAGATATGATTGAACAGAATGAAATTATGTCCGCAATCTCGGATATTGAGTGCGATTTAAAGGAAGACACGGTGGATTTATGTGGTCAACTCCAGATTTTTTCGAAAGAGCCGAACATCACAATGGTTGTGGAAGCATTGCAAGATCGCTACCCCAGAATTTGTGAATTCTTTCGGAGTCGAGGAAATAAATTGGACGGAATGTTAACAAAGGTCGAAGACATCAACACCGAGAATATTGCTCTGTTGCAGAATTATCGGAGCGTTTGGCAAAATGTGGTTCCGCTCTATGCAGCATGGGCGGACATTGATGAGTATCTTAATCCGGAATCGGAGAAAGAACAAGTTGATGAATCGGTATATGAAATCAGTCTAAACTAAAAACATTATTTTTTAGTAACATATAAGGGTGAGCGCTAAAGTTTGAGAACATTCTGACGATACATATTATAGCTACTCACCCGCATATTTAGTTGAATTATTGAAATGACCAGAAAACTAACTGGTCTCGCTGAGATGAATGGGTATGTGGAAAATTCGTGTGCTATGCGAACGCTGTCCTTGTTGATGAATTGATGGATTGATCTTCTGCCGGAAATGGAGTAGCGGTCAAACCTGAGATTGGGTGAGAGGAGTAAGGGAGTGAGAAGGGAATTGGAAAGCATAACCGAACAAACGTCATCTGGCTACAGATCAAGCGAATATATGGCCATGAATGACGATTCACAACGTACAAACAAGGAGAACACATACCTTTGGATAATGGAACAAAAATATACAGGCATAGCACAAAAATCAGCAGAATTGCTGCTGAATTGTATGAGGCCACCACACCTGATAAAGTAGAAGATGCTTTTCAGGCGACAAAGGAGCTGATGGGAAATATGAAACTTCATTCGCAACTGCGTGAAGATAAAATCAAGTTAGCTCGGGAGCGCATTCGTAGCGGGTATTATAACCGTAAAGATGTTATGGCCAAAATCGCATCTGAAATTCTTAAGGAATTCGACCTGGAATGACTCTGTGATGCAGGATTGAAAATTATTGTATAATATGTGAGAGTCTCGAGTCAAATATGATAGATGTTGGAAGCATAAGATAAAGACGTTATGTGTAATGCCCCTGCATCATGGATAGAAAAAACGCCGCGTTAATGCGGCGTTTTTTTTGCGGAAATAGTAAAAACCAGGTACTTAAAAAGTACCTGGTTTTTTTGATGAATAAATTTGTACACACTTTATTCGTATCAAAAATCTGAGTTGTTCGCTCAATATTCGATGGGTTGTTGGGCTGTATCAAAAGTCCTGTCAAGCTTCATCCTGAGCGTAGTCGAAGGATGATAACCCATGATAAATCAACATGCCTCGACTTCGCTCAGCATGAAGAAATTATACGAATTTTGACTTTTGATACAGCCCTACAAAATCCTTCATCATTGAATGGATACAATCTGAGCATGATCCAAAGGAGTCAAACCCGCGAATTTTTCTGTCATTCAACACCATTCATCGCAAATTTTTCATTCATGTAATATCAGCTTGCTTTCTTAGGCGGATTTGTTTATCTTAGTCCTAATTGTTAATGGTACGAATAAATAGAAAGGATACCATTATGGACGCACAAGCTGATGCCATCGTGAATGCTTCAAAAAATGCTGCCACAGGTTTTCAATTATTTGGCATGTCCACGGAAACGCTTGTTATCCTGCTATTAGTCGCTTTAATCATAATTATTTTACTGGTCCGCAAAAATTCCGGTGGAGCTATTGCGTTAGCAGCTTCGGTCCCGTTGTTCTGGCTGCTTTCCAAAAAACTGGGCAAAGGGGAAGATGAACTGACATCCATCCAGCAGGATTACGATCAAAAGCTGGCGAAACTGCAACATGAATTCAATGAAAAAATAGAATCCCTGAAACAAACACTCCAAACAGATCTCCAACAGCATGAACTCCGCGCCGAAACCATTCACACCGACATTCAAGCCCTTGACGCTCGCGCCAAAGAACAGGTAAAAAATGCATCCCCGGATGAATTGGAAGCGATTGCCCGGGCAGTGTTAACCATTCCCAAAAAATAGGAGGCATGGTGATGAAAAAAGCATGGATAATAATTTGTCTAATACCTTTTGCTGTTGCGGGTGTACAGGCCCAACCAATGTCGGACGATAATGCTGCAATGATAGAGCAGCAAAAAGCGCTTTACGCTCAGCTTTCCAATTTACTGGCTTCGTCGGTGGATACGTGTAATCAGGCGTTGATGCATGGCAAGCAGATATTTGGATTCGAACCAAAATTACTTGATGCATCGCAAATTGATTCATTAGTTGCGCCAGGAGCAATTGAACTTCAACCACCAATTAATGAAACAGTTGTGCTGTTATTGCTGGATCGACTAAAAATTCGCAATGAAAGCGTGAATCAAATGGTGCATATCATTTCGGATCAGGCCAGTTACATAAACTTTGGGACAGCAGCCTATGAAGCGCAACAAGCACGGTTTGATGAAGCTCAAAAGCTGGCAGATGAACGGTTTAAAAAAACCGAAACATGGGGGCGAAAAAATTTTTGGCGGGGAATAAAATATGGTTCAATTGCAGGAAGTATTGTGGGACTTGTGGTTGGGCTGATAATTTCATAACGACGCGAGATGTCAAACGTGAAATGTGAGACGTGTCAACTGACAAACAAAATAAAATATTTTTATACATTCTTTTTGTTTGACGTTACACGTTTTACCTTTCACAACAACAGTTCGAATGTGCAAGAACATGACTATTTAAAAATCTTGCAAAAATGACTAAGTTTTTGGCATAATAGCATAATAACTGTCGACACATTGTTTTGAGAGCTTGTCTCTAAATTTATTATTATTTGAAGATTTGTCACGGTTCAGAGGAGTTTATTCTGGTATGATCCCAAAACTTGGTTGGATCATTCACGTTTGTGTTTGGCGACGCGAGCAAACGCGTCAATTATCTTATCAATCACGACG